>JAZUII010000063.1:0-18589 GCA_045642105.1 Anaerovoracaceae bacterium
GCCTGCATGTTGTCAGGCGAAAGGGTTTTATCGAAATCGTAGCAGATGGCTAAAACGGGCTTTGCGCCCTTGTATTTGCGGTTAGTCATATCTTTTTCCCTTTTTCAATTTATCTTTGTCTAGATTATAACACCTAATGACTTAAGCATAGCTTTCAATAATTAAAAACACAGGTATAGAAAGATTAGAAAATGATTAGAGAGTCATCAATATATTACCCTATGTGTTATTTCCCAATAGTATATCTCCTCAGTTTTTGCTTTAACGGAATCAAAACCGCACCAATTGTTGTAAAGCAGAAGTCTAAATTCTCTTCAATTTCCTTCATTACATTTGAGCCATGATATATAAATCTATACAAAAGAGGAGCATCCGAAGAATACATATTTCCGCCACGAATACTTGGAATTGGTTGCAAGCCAATAAATGGCATTGCTTCTTCCATATCTTTTGATTCAATTCCATACAAAGAGTAATCAAATGTATTTGCTTTTGAATAAACCAATGTAACTACAGCCATAACAGCCGCAACAACAGAGACCATAAAAACTATTTTTTCAGCAGCAGATACATTGAACATACTGCCGTTCTTATCCATTATCTTATCTATGCACTTAACGATGACACATGTGCATATCAAACCAAGTAAAAACAAACCACTTGATATGAATGGAGCATAGACTCTATTTACTATATCGGTCGAATTACAAACTTCCATACCACCAACGCTTAAAGAAGACATATAGTTAATTAATGGTTTTCTAAATCGCCAGAACAGCATTATGATCACAAATGGAACAACAACATACAGTAAAATAACATACCAAACATTTCCATATTTAAGGTTCTTTTTCATAAATACCTCCTTCTGATCATTAATTAAATGTATCCACTATCACACAATTTATCGTTTAAAGGAGCCGACAAGCGGCTCCTCTATCCTGGTAATATTCGTTGCTTTATATGACCTTTCTATCACTTCATAACAATAGTTATCAATATGTTATCTATTGTATCATCGGTTTCATATGGTTTATTTAAGTCAATGTCCTCAGGATAGGAAGCAGTTTTACTGTTGGAAATCGGATATAAGCGCACAAACTGCTCGCCTTCGCGATTCTTTATGTCGAAGTCCTTCCAGCCTGTAAGATTCCCATTGAACCCATCTATTGTAATTTTCTTAGAAGATTCAACTGTAACATCATATGAGGCTGAATTCCCATCTTCAGATTCAGTATAAACATCATCCCAGAGTTCAACGGTAATCTGGTTCTTCATACATACCAGCTTTACATCATTTCTGTGACCAGGCTGCGGATTGCACGGAAAGCTGGCTATCTTCTCCCATGAGCCGTCTTTTGTGCCGGAATGGTATACATTGAAAACAATTTCAGAGGAACTCACGTTATTCAAATCATAGCCTAGATTCCCATCATAGGTCAGGTCCCCTGCAGCGCAGCCGGTAAACAGCGTTAATGATATAACCGCAACTAAAAGTTTTTTGTACAAAATAATTTCCGCCTTTCTTATTCTTACTTCATATAAAGATACGTATATGAAGTAAGAAGCTATGCCACTACCTCATCATCTTCATAGTCTATGAGCTTGTATCCTACTCCCCACACAGCCTTAATGTATTTAGGATTCCTTCTATCATTCTCTATCTTGTTTCTTAAGCGATGTATATATACTGCAAGCGTATTACTCGAAAGAAACTTAGTGTCACCCCACACAACTTCCACTACTTCATCACCGCTTATAACTGATCCCTTATTCTTCATAAAAAACATAAGTATCTCGTACTCAGTATTTGTTAATTCAACCTCTCTGCCTTCTACCGTTACAATTCTTTTTCTGTCATCAATACAGAGGCCGCCACTTTTGTATATTCTCTTCATTCCTCTTAATCTATCTAAACTCGAATAGTCAGGCGCTTCATTATTCTTAAACATCAGTTCACTCGCACCTATCGTTGCAGCCGCAGTTACAGCATCAAGAAAATCAAATACCTTATCTTTTGGCTCCTTCATGCCTGTCCTTACCCACTCTGAGATAACCCCCATGCTACCGTTGATTATGTATTGCAGCATCGTGCGCTGAGTATCCAGCGACAGATCTATCCACGCCCCATCTTTTAAATTATCCGAGCAGAATGAGTAGAATCTGCTTTTCCAGCTCGACTCTGCATCTTCAGCAAAAATTGCACGATATATGTCCAGATTCTCACGTATATCCATCAGAATAACCCGGCATAAACCGTACATATCTATTGGATTATAATTTCGTATTCTTCGAGCCAGTGCGTCTGTCTGATCATCTATTATATGATTCATCAGCTGATGCTGGTTCGTATAGTGATTGTAAAAAGTTGTTCGATTTATATCCGCTGCAGCGCTTATCTCCGCTACGGACGGATGTGCGTCATTCTTTTCATTTATTATTCCTATATAACCGTCTCTTATTCTTCGTTTCGTATATACGCTTCTTGCATCCATATCTATTCTCTCCTTGTAAAAGGGGGAGAGGCAGTCTTTCGACCGCCTCTTCATCAACCTTCATCAATATGGTATTAAACATTCATTCGGGTCGGGCATCTATTTTATCTTTCTTTCTTTCGTGTGTAGCCTACGAATCCAGCTCCTGCTGCTGACATTACAAGAAGAAGTGTCAAGAGAGGAATATTGCTGTTATCTCCTGTATTTGGTCCGGCTTCTTTAACTAAAACCAGCTTTTCTCTTACTGTTATCTGTACAGTCTTCTCTATTGTCTGACCGAAACTGTCTGTTACAGCTACAGTTACCGTGTATGTTCCCGCTTTGTCAGGATTATATCCTCCGTCATCTTTAACCTTAATCTTTGCTGTGATATTACCGTCCTCGTTATCTGATGCAGCAATTCTGCTGAGAGCATCCTTAAGTGATGTTCCCTGCTTTACTTTCCTATCCTTTGCCTTTACCACAGGCTTTGCATCTACTGTAATCTGAACGGTCTTCTCTACAGTATTTCCCGCACTGTCTGTTACCTTAAGTTTTACATCATATGTTCCGGCCTTTGATGAATTGTAACCACCGTCATCTACAATCTGAATATCTGATGTTATATCTCCATCCTCATTGTCTGATACAGTAATTCCACTGACAGCATCCCTGAGTGATGTTCCCTCACCTGCAATCTTCCTGCCATCAGTTACAATATTCGGTTTGCTATCTACTGTAATCTGAACGGTCTTCTCTGTTGTCTGGCCTAAGTTATCTGTTACCTCTAGTACTACATCATATGTTCCTGCTTTTGATGGATTATAGCCTCCATCATCTTTAATCGTAAGGTTCGCTGTGATATTGCCATCCTCGTTATCTGATGCGCTGGCATCATTAAGAGCCTCACTGAGAGATGTTCCCTCTTTTACGGTCTTATCTGAAGCGTTGATTTCAGGCTTTGCATTTACAGTGATTGCAACCTGCTTCTCTGTGGTCTGTCCGAGGCTGTCAGTCACCTGTAGTGTTACATTGTATGTCCCTGCCTTTGATGGATTGTAGCCACCGTTATCCTTAATCTGAATAGCTGATGTTATATCTCCATCCTCATTATCTGATGCTGTAGTATCACTAACAGCATCTACAAGAGAAGTACCTTCTGCAACAGTCTTGTCCGCAGCTGTAATTGCAGGCTTTGCATCTACTGTGATTACGACTGTCTTTTCTGCAGTATTTCCTGCGCTGTCTGTTACCTTAAGTGTTACTGTATAGTCTCCCGGCTTTGATGAATCGTAGCCGCCATTATCCTTTACAGTAATTGAAGTTGTAATATCCCGATCCTCTTCATCTGATGCTGATGCGTTAGTTTTCTTTAATGCGTTCTCAAATGAAGTTCCTTCTCCTACTGTTGCATTATTTGCAGTAATCTCAGGATACTTATCCCATACAGCTGTATATGCTCTATCTCCTGTAGAGCCCTTAGTTACAGTTACATTGACTGTTGGCTCTGTAAGATCAGTACCTGTCCAGCCTTTGAATTTGTAACCCTCTCTTGTTGGATTAATGAGAGTAAAAGATTCTGACTCCACATTATATGTAGCAGGATTGCTGCCAGCTACTGTTCCGCCGTTAAGCGTATAAGCAATATCGTAGTCAAGCCTTCTATAGTGCGAAATGAATTCAAGAGGCTCCGTTACAACAACTGATCTTAGCTGCTCCTCTGTTATTGGATTTCCTGCTATAATCCTCGTTCCATCAACAAGGGTTATATTCTTGTTACATGTCCAGTTCTTTAGCTCGTATCCCGGATTTGGAGTCTGAGTTCCTGTTGGAGAATCTCCATCCTTTACCGGCTCAGTATCCGACCCAATAATAGCGCCCTGCTTGTCTGCAATATACTTTACGCCAAATTCCGTACGCTCTTTAATTATTGTAGGTGATTCAAATGATTGCATTCCATTTGATTTGCCCTCAAGAAAATATTCTATTGTTGCGTCACCGACATTGGTTTCCTTAGGTCTGTCATTGTCGTTGAAATACTTTGTCTTGACATCTGCGATTATCTTTAGTCTTACTGCACCGTTGCACACAACACCACTATCATTTATCTCACAGCTTATCTGATTGCCATTTCTTTCAATCTTTGTTTTATCTTTATTTATTGTATGCCAATCTCCACTCGCATAATACTCAGCACTAATTTCCTTTATCTCAAGGTCAGGCGACACAACATCAGAAATTTCCAGTGAATCATATTGGAGTACACGCCTCAGCATGTCATTTACTTTATCCGAATTGCCATAGAAACAGCCTGGCACATAGCGTGGATCTTCTTCATCTTTCACATTGAAATTGTAGTCTCCCTTTGCCGGAATCTTATCCGGGATAATCTCAGCATTGTCGTCAACTCCGCTTAAGAAAGTCACCGGATCAAAAAGTGCCATTCCATAAATAGTATCAAAGCTATCAAAAGCTTTCACTGGAACAATCTTTTCCGGATCTGACACCTTTTTATCTCCGTACTCTTTTACATTTTTCATAACGTTGTCATAGTTAGTTGTATAAGTTGCAGGAACTCCATGGAATAATCCAGTGCCCGCGTTAGCAGAAAGCCATATCACCTGCCTGTTTTCGTAATAAGGCTTCAGCTTTTCTGCAACTCGCTTCAGCAGCTGTCTCTCCGTTTCAGTATACGCATGATTCTCATATTCATGTATACAAAAATTGTCATGCTGTATAATAATGTACCTTGGCTCATTCTCATTAAGATATTTATCTAAATATTCCGCAAACATTAGAGTTGAAATATGCCTACCGAAGTTGAATATACCGCCGCTTGTATCACCTACCACACTTCTTGAACCATCCGCATCTATTCTGTACAATTTTGTATAAAAAGAATTTCCGCACTTCAGCGCAACAGTACCCGAATCAGTTTCATATTTGCGGGTAGATGCACCCCTACTTTCAACATTTTCCTGTGCGCCAAGATAATAGTCACATGGATAGAAATCTGTAATCGTATTTATTTCACCCTTTAAATATTGAGTTGACATTCCATGTGCACTACATATAGATCCGATTAACAGCACCTTTCCATTAACTTCGTTTGAATTTGTAATATCAATCTCTACTTGGGTCTTGTCTTCATCAACCCATTTCGCGGTCTTGCCTGTTGCGATATTGTCTATATCGCTCGCATCACCTGTGTCTCCGGCAAATACCCCGACTGCACTCCCTAACGTCATACTTAACGTAAGCAGTGTCACTAATAGTTTCTTTATCGTTTTCATCAACTATCCTCCCTACTTTCCTTTTTCTTTATTCATCACATAATTATTCTTATGTTCAAAAATCGCATCAAAAAACAGGGCATTTTTCATGCGCTCGTTTGTGGAAACTGCATTATGAATTCTAAATGCGTCGAGAGTGAATATCAGGCAAAAGGAAGAATTCAATATCCGTATTCATGTGGATATTGACGTTTTAGTGTACTGTTTTTTGGAAATTCTGAAGAAAAATATTAATTCTTATAAAAATTAGGTTGCCATTCGCTTTTAGAATAGTGTAAAATCTGTATGGTTAATTAAATATAAATAAAAAAAGTCACATAAGAATAATTATGTGGCTTTTTCTATGTCACAAGATGCAGTTTCTCCATCGTTCGGATGTGTTCTCTGCTGCTTGTTGCTATGTATATTCTTGTTGTGTCAATGCTGCTGTGCCCCAGTATATCGGCCAGCTTGGATATGTCTTTGTTGAGTTTATAGAAACTTCTCGCAAAAAGCTTCCTCAGGTTATGAGGAAAAACCTTATCTCTGCTCACAAGCGCCTTTCCGCAGAGCTTTTTCATTACAGCCCAGATATAACTTCTATGCAGAGGCTTGCCTTTTCTGTTGACGAAAATATATCCGCTCTTTATCCCTTCTTTCTTTGCATACTTAAGAAGCTTCTTTCTGAGTTTGCCTGTAAGTAGAATATTTCTTGTCTTTCCTTTAAGGCTTATCTGTATCTCTCCCTCAGTTACCGCTTCCACTGTAAAGCATTCTAGTTCTGACACTCTTATGCCGCTTCCACAGATTGTCTGTATAAGAAGGTTGACCTTCTCATTGTCTTCAGAGCATTTGAGCAGTCTGTCATACTCTGCTCTTGAAAGAAGCTTGTCTTCACTTACATACGGTTTTCGCTGAATCTTAAGACCTTTTACGCAGCAATCTTCAAGCCCCGCAAAGATCATATACTTGTTGACTGAAGCAAGCATGGAGTTGATACTTGCAGGCGCATACTGCTGCTCTATAAGATACTGCTTGAACTCTATAACACTTTCCTTACTGATTTCTTCAGCAAATTCCAGATATCGTCGGGTATCTCTCAGATACTTTTCAATAGTGTTAGGGCTTCGTTCTTCCAGAATCAGGCTCTTTTCGAAATCTTCCAGTGTAATTCTTTCGCACATTTCTCTTGCACTCCTTTCTAATTGGGCAGACGCTGAACTGCTGCACGCAAAGGAGGATGTGCAAACGCACACTACACCTTTTTTACAATAAAACAGCCTCTTTACATACGCAAAGAGACCAACTTACTATTCCAGCAGCCAGTCAATCATGCACCTTATGTGTTTAGACACTTAAGCTTTGCGTCCCCGGCTTTCGCCGGGTTTGCCCTATTTAATTAATTAGCTACTAGTATAATCTTATTTATTGAATATTTCAATTATGACATGCTGCTATTATTTGCAGCACACTTTTCTCTGACATTTCTACACCTCCAAGCAACCTACATTAGTCAATATTTAATAAAAGTAGGTTGCCACCTAAATATGCATTCCGACCCACACGCCTGCCACGCAGAGTGCGACTGAAAGCAGTGCGTAGGCGCCTGCGTAGAGCCAGTTGCCCGACTCGATGAGGCCGAGCGTCTCAACCGAGAATGTCGAGAAAGTTGTGAGACCGCCGCAGAGACCGACTTTTAGCATGAGCAGCTTCTCCGGGCTCATATCCGTATCCTTCGCGTGTGCGATAATCGCTCCGATCAGCACGGCACCGATGATATTCGTCACAAAAGTGTTGATCGGGTAGAGACCGCCGCTCTGAAGCGGAATTTTACCTATCAGATATCTGAGAATTGAACCCACAAAACCGCCGATTCCTACGGCAAGACAATTTAACATTTCTTCTCCACTCCTCTTACTTTCATAAAAATCATCAGCTGTCTCAGAAGTTCCTCTTCACTGCTTATGAGCAGCTCCTTTGACTCCAGTATTCTTTCTATCGCCTGCGCAGTATCCAAAGTGTGATATGGAGCATAAAGCAGCCTGAGTTCACTCGGCTTAATGGTTCGGTAAGCCTGTGCAGAACTCTTGTCGTACGTATATGCATAATAGCGATACAGGTAGCCTATCCAATATAACTCTTCCATGGAATATTTGACTGAGCCATAGCTGGAAACACCATATTCATCATCTATCATTCTGATTATATCTTCACTTCTTATATTTGTCTGCAGAATATCAGAGTTGTCGAACAGTCGCGCAGCTTTACTGTTCATAAATCTTCTGATGAATATCTCAGAGCTGGAATCTGTCAACTCGGCAGACCGGGTGAAAACCTCAGCCTGCAGCTCGCACATGAGCAAGCCATCATGATCTATATGCTCCATTCCATCCTCCTTACTTCAATATCTCATCAATGTAACAGCCCTTGCCTCTATACTGAAGTCTGGCAAGCTTAACCTTATCCTGCCCAAGCTTTGCTTCAGATGCTCTCTGATTTCTGTAGTAATTCTTCTCAGGCTCCGAAATATAACACATCTCAAGAGGGCGAAGCTGTTCAACCGCCTTCTGATTAATGAAAACGTATTGATTACCAAGATTGGTCGCTGCCAGGCAGTGTCTGCACTGCTCATCCGTTATCTCTCCGGCGGCAAATGAATCGATAATCTGAAACATCCTGTTATCTGCAATCGGTGCAATAATATAGTCGCAGTCTCTGGATTGCTTAATCAGCTGCTCTATGACAGGATGATTCTTATACTGTCCAAAAGCTCCCCTGTAATATGCGATAGTCATCATCCATTCCTGGTTAACTGAATATTTCCTGCATGTCAGCCCCTCAGGGTCAAATGCAAGATAATATACTTTTGAATTATCATATCCTGATACGAACGAAAGAGCCTGTTCATAACTCTCACCTGCATAGAAGCCCTGTCCGAAATCATTATTCCGTCTTCCATATACAGCGCTTATCGCACCCTCAATAGCATCCTTTGCCCCATGAAAAAGGAGTTTATGGCCATCTTCCAAGCTTTCATTCCACAGCATTTCTTTGACTCTTCCAATGCGAAGCCCCTTGTTAAAAGCATAAGAGTATGCGCTCTCAATCAGTTTCGCTGACGGCTTTGTCAGTCCGGATTCACTACGCGAAATGGTAATCTGCTCTACTCCAAGCTTGCCAGCAAGTTCCGCCTGCGACAGATCCAGTATCTCACGTATAGCTCTTAAATCTTTGGCAAATTCGTAATCCATACTCCCTCCTCTCTCAATATCCGCAACTTCTTTATAACATATTACTTAGAGAAGTTCAACGTATACACACGAACTTCTTTATAACATATTACTTAAAGAAGTTCTCCTGAAACAAAAAGCCGCCTCGCTGCGATTCAATCGCCGGCGAGGCAGCCTTTAACTTTTTTACCTGTTAAATATTCACGATTCTGTCCGCGAGTTCTGTCATGTCGTTCTCTGAGTGTGTGATCAGAAGAACGGTTTTGCCTGTGATGCCGGGCTTCCAGAGCTTGGCTATCACTGAGTTTCTGCTGGCTTCATCAAGTCCGCGGAATGGCTCGTCGGCAATCAGAAGGCCGGCATTCTGCAGGAATGCTCTCGCCATTGCTACACGATGGCTCATGCCGCCCGAGAGCTCTTCTGGCATCAGCCATTTTTCGTCCTCAAGACCGACAGCCTGAAGCACTGCGTGAATTCTCTCAGCATCATCGCAGACGAGTGCCAGGTTGTCATAGACGTTGAGCCATGGAAGCAGTCTGTCCTCCTGGAAAAGATAGGCCACTTTGCCGTCAAACTTAACTGAACCCGAGTCAGCTTTCTCGAGGCCAGCTATGAGGCGGGCTATCGTTGTTTTGCCCGAGCCGGACGGACCCATAAGCGCCGTAACTGTACCCGGCTCAAGCTGCATGTCGAAATTGTCGAGCACAATCTTGTCGCCGTAGGCTTTGCTGACAGACTCAAGATCAACTCTCGACGCATTCGCAGCAGAAGCCTCTGCCGCAACAGCTTCTTGAGCACCTTCAAACACTGCAGCCTCAGCAAATCCATTAGCCGTTTGAGGCACCCTGCTTCCCTCATATGCTTTTGGCGCGAGCAGTGCCACGCCCTTCTTCGTAAGCTTCTCGAATACGAGGCTTACCAGGATTATCACGATGACATAGGCGAAAAGCAGGTCCGTGTTGAGATAGTATTTCGAGTTCATCAGTTCGTAGCCGAGTGAGAATCTCGGAATCGAAAGCACCTCCGCTGTAACTATCGCCTTCCATGACATTCCCGCTACTAGGCTCATCGCCGAGCGGAATTGCGGATAAAGCGATGGGATGTACAGGAATCTGATTCTGCGCCAGCCATTGATGCCGTAAAGCTTTGCCATCTCGAGCAGGCCCTTGTCCATCGCATCGAGTCCCGAAAGCAGGTTGGTGTACACAATCGGGAAGCACATTATCCAGCATACGAGTATAGGAACGCTACCGGCTGTCATCAGCAGAATCATGTATATGGCAACTGCCATTATCGGAATTGTCTTAAAAAGCGCAATCGGCAGTGACAGAATGTCGCGCACCAGTTCCCACATGTAGGATGCTATCGCAAGAATCACTCCGGCAGCAAGCGCCATCAGAACCGCAGCGATGCATCTTCCAATAGTTGCCGCCGCGTCGAGATAGAAACCCGAATCGCCAAGCAGCATGCACAGCCCTTTTACCGTATCAAGAGGGCTCGGAAGAAGCAGCGTGCTGTTTACGGCCATGGCAAGACACTGCCAGAGCAGCAGCCAGAAAATACATATTAACGACCACTTCCTGAATCCTTTTCCCACGATTTATTTCACTCCGTAATAGATATCGTCAGCAGGCACCTTGCCGCCTACTGCCATTGGGTTAACCGCATGGAGCTTCTCGAAGAATGTGCTGAGCACAGCCTTGCTTTCATCAGCTGACATGCATACGAGTGAGCAGTTAGGAATAACCGCCTTGCAGATCTCGGCATTTGGAACGATGCCTGCATCTACGATTTTCTGAACAACCTCATCTGAAGCGCCGACAACATCCTCAACAGATTCGTCAACCAGACCGAGGAATACATCAACATCTTCTGCTCTGTTTTCTACAAAATCCTTCTTCGCAACGAGTATTCCCATTGGCAGCTCTTCGCCTGTAGCATCCTTCCAGAGGCTGTTCATATCGAGAGCACTTCTGATCTTAGGGTTTTTGGCTGTGAGCGCTGAAACCTGTGGCTCTGGTAAAAGTGCTATCGCACCCGGTGTTGTCGCAAGCTTCTGTGCTACGTCAGCGTGGTTCTCGAGCCACTGCACCTGAACGTCCACACCGAGCTTGAGGCCTGCTGCCTCAACAACTGTCTGGAGCGCATACTCAGGAGTACCGCCCTGACCGCTTGCGATGATGGTCTTACCCTTGAGATCCTTTACATCCTTAACTGTGTCACCGTTCTCAACAACGTACAGCACGCCGTTGACAACAGTTGTCAGAATCTGAATATTGCCGCCTGTCTTTGCATAGAGCACAGCTCCGAGGTTGGATGGAACGCATGCAACATCGAGGTCGCCTGAAAGCAGCTTCTGCATTACATCTGTTGGTGACTGATAAAGCTCCACGTCCACCTTCTCATTGTCCATAAGGTCAACAAGTCCCATTCCGGTTGGTCCTACAAGAGTGCCGACCTTCACATTGTCAGACAGCTCCTTTGTGCCGCATCCAGACAGAACGAGTGCCATGCAGAGCATAAGCATCGCCAGGATACTCACGCCTGCTCTTCTCATATTTCTCTTCATAACTCTACCTCCATATCCTATTTCTTCGAATATACAGTCTTCGTACTGACACCAGGCAGAGCTCCGAGTTTGCCCGAGAGGGCGCTGATGATATCCATCGGCGCGTCAATTACAACGCTGATAACACTTACTTCCTTCGCTTCGTACGGAACACCCATACGACCTTTGATATGCTGACCGTAATCACTGAGCAGAGCATTGACAGCTGTCGCCGCGCTTCTCTCCTCGACAATGATTCCGATAATCGCAAGTCTTGTCTCCATCAGACCCCTCCTTTCATACAAAAAATGCGCCATTCAAAAACGAAAGGCGCACTACAAGTCTCTTAGATATACTTATTTCTTGCCTTTCCCCTCAGTCAAACCTTCGGGCGTCAGTACAAACTGTGACTATATTGTATATCTTTTTTCAAGCATTTTCAAATGGCACATGAAATCATATTCTCCGGGCCATTTAACTATGCCGGTTTGTGCAAGTTTGCGAGACTTGCTGTAGTCTCCGTACAGCGCGGCAATATATGCCTCGAACAGAGCGATGTCTGTGCACTCGCTGTATTTGCACATCTCGCAGATTGGAAGCTTCCGGGCCGCCTGCAGCTCATCATTCGCTTCCGATTCGCTTCCGAGGAGTGCTAATGCCATGGCTCTTCTCGTCCGGTAAAAAAGTTCATCTCTGATGAACATCTTTCTGTTGTCGGTTCCGTAAAGCGCCATGTTGGTCTCGTCGAGAGTCAGCTCTGCATACAGCTGCATCTGCTCAACATCTTCTGCTCGCCAGTATGCCAGCGAAATCTGCAGAAGCGAGTCACAGATAGTGCGGCTGTCTTCATCGAAACAGTCAGCAAGACATTTGTTCCAGTACCTCAGCTGTGGATTCAGTTTATTATCTATGAGACCGAACTTCGCCCGCATCTCATAGAATCCGTACTCATCAAGAACCTTCGCTTTTCTCTTCAGAAGCACTCGTGCCGGCTGAATCTTCCCTCTGGCCAGCATACATTTTATTTCATCAAGCAGGGAAGCACTGTAATCTGCTCTTCTCCACTCCTGCCTGTTCTCCTCCCCTTTATACCACAGGCCGAACTGCATACAGATATCGCCAATCCTCTGCAGCCATCCCGAATAATTATATCTTTCTTTCAGATATCTGATGATTTCTATGGCTTCAAAAGGGCGTTCCATACGCCTGAGAATCTGTTCTTTCCTCAGGTATTCGAGTATATGATTCCCCTCTCTTTTGTCGACGGCTGAAATAAGAATATCTGCCCATTTCAAAGCGCTCTCATAGTCAGCCATCGCTTCATATACAAAAGTCAGCCTAAGCGGTGCATCTGATGCATCCGGCTCCATTTCGTATTCCTTTAGGAACAGAGCCTCGGCTTCCGAATAGTCGCCCATATACAGTTTGCACATTCCGGCATAGAAAATATAATCCGTGTTATCGGGCTTCCTCTCCAGAAGATATCTGTAGTAACGGTATGCTTCAGGTGCATACCGTTCGATTCGTCTGTAGTACAGTTTCGCCAGCTGCTCCTCTACATTGAGTCCGTGGTCGGCAAGTTTCTCCTCTTCATGGTACAGCTTGATTGCCTGATCTTCCTGATTAATTCTAGCAAGCAGCCATGCTTTGAAATCCAGACAGTCTATATCCTTACGATCAAAAGAAAGCCCTCTGTCCAGTATCGGCAGCAACGCTTCCTCTTCAACTCTTTTCCCGTCAACTTTGAGGGATGACTCTGCCACAGCGAGATTGAAGAACACTGTCGCCGACATATCTGAATACTCTCCGGCACTGATACGCTCAGCGACTTCCCTGTACAGGCTGACAGCAAGGGTTTTATCCTCATTCTCTCTATCTTCAAGGAGTGCTCTGCACCACAGATAATTCAGTTCATCTTCGCGTCCGAGTTCTTCCAGACGCTTCATTGATTCTTTCGCTTCTTTAACGAAGCCGTTTCTTATCAGCACATAGATTCGATAATAGAAAGCTTCCGTTTCACTTATATCCATACTAAGCACTTTGTTGACCGCCTTAAGAACCTCCACGTCCTTCCCCAGGCGATAACAGGCTTTTGCTTTTACCATATAAGCGTCGACTGAATTCGGCCTAAGCTCAATCAGCTTATCCGCCAGCTTTGCTGCCTTGTTTGAGTTGTGAGCAGACAGGTAGAACTCTGCCCACTCATACAGTGTGCTTGCATTATCTCCCATATGCATCAACCCCTCCTTTCCATCCGAATCAGTGCGGCAATTACTGATACTCTATCTTGTAACCGAACCCCCACACGATCTTGAGATACTTCGGTTTGCTTACATCCTTCTCTATCTTCTTGCGGAGTCTGCATACATGTACCGCTATGGTATTTCTTGAAGTGTATTCCTCCTCACTCCATATAGCTCTGTAGATTTCTTCGTTTGAAAATACAACTCCGGCGTTTTTGACGAGGAACAGCACTATTCTGTATTCAGTAGGAGTCAGGCTTACTTTCTCGCCATCGACCACTACTGTCTTTTCTTCGTCATCAACGCACAGTCCACCTGCACTATATATTTTTCGCGCTGTGTCTAAAGGCTGTCCGTTTCTGTATAGAGCGTTCATACATACAGACTCCAGCCCATCAATGAATGCAGACTCTTTATTATCGAAAAAGAACTTATACAACTGAAAGTGCTCTCTGATATCGCCCAGAAGAATCGCAAAAACATCCAGAGCAGTATATTCGCTACAATTTCTGAAGTTCTCCGAAACTCTCTCTACCTGTTCTTTGGCGAAACTTTCAATCAGAACCTGCCGGTTAGCGTAGTGTCTGTAGAATTCCTGCTGCGTTATATCCGCTTTACCGCATATTTCTTTTACGCTAAACTTCGATACGTTCTCTTTTTCTATCAATTCAGTCAAGCTCCGCTTTATTGCGTTCTTGACATTCTGGCTCTTGTTGTTCATATCTGTTTCCCTCCATTCAAGAAGGTCCGTTCATTTCCATCGCCTTTTAAGCCTTTTCTTTATGTTTCTGATGAGATACGTAATCACACAGCACAGAAGCACAACATCAGCTGCAGCAAGCCACACATACCTGAACGGAGCTCTGTCATTAGCCCTGCTGCTGAGGGATCCGTCCCCGACACTGTCATTTCTAACACCTCTCACTATCAGTCTGTGGGTATTCACCCCATAAGGTGTACAGGTCACAAGCGAGCAGTAATCGTTCGACCGGTCTATGGCAAGATCTTCTGTATTATCCGGCAGAACGACTTTTTTCTGCGTCACTTCATAGGTCATATGTCTGTCGAGGACAGTAATCTCAAAGCAGTCTCCCTCCTCAAGTTTGCCGATATTTGTAAAAAGCTCAGAACTCGGCAGGCCGCTGTGGGCAACAATTACGGCATGAGTTCCTTTCCCCCCGATAGGAAAGCTCGTACCTTCAAGCAGACCTGCCGAGCTGTTCAGTGTGACTTTGTCTGAGCCGTACCTGATTGGTATCTCTATATTCAGTTTCTTAATCTTCACGTACCCTATTATTCCGCTGTTGTCGGCGGTCAGGATACTCTTCGTGTCTCCAAGCTGTCTATACTGTGCCAGTGGATAATCCAGTTTCCGGAGACCAGCGTTATATTCTTCGGCAGCAGCTATCATTTCCCGATGCTTCTTCCGTGTAATCTCTTCCACTTCGGTCTCGTAATCATATACTGCAGCCGACTGATTGTGACGGTTCCAGCAATTCGCCACGCTCGGATACAGAAGTACAGCAACTCCTGTTAACAGCATTCCCACCAGCACAATATTCAGCAGTTTAGCTCTCACGGCTCTATTCAGCTTAAACGCCTCTCATCTTTCTTCTGAAAAGAAGAATTCCTGCTGATACAGTCACAAGTAATAATCCGATTACGTACAGCATCACAACGCCTGTATCTCCGGTTTCCGGAATGTGTGGACCTTTGTTATTCTCAACTTCTGCAAGCTGATATACCTTTTCCGACTGCTTCTCATGGTTAATTGTGACAGTCAGCGGATTGTTGAGGATGTTGTATCCCTTAGGAGCTTCGATCTCAACCAGATCATATGAGCCGCTCTCAATTCCTCTGAAAAATGCTTTTCCATCTGTGCCTGTTGTTACAACTGTTGCGTCTTCCTGGCTGTCAACCCACTTTACTGACTCAGGTGAGTCAGCTGTAGCATCAGCAAAACTGTAGTACTTTCCGTCACTGTTTTTCAGAACGAATCTGGCTCCTTCCAGCTTGATGCACTTATTGTTTCCATCGAACTTCACAATCTGAAGCGCTGCAGTATATACTTTTACAACCTCAGGAGGAGTTGTCTCTGTGCTGCATGCATTCTTTGGATTGTTGCTGTATGTGAGTACAGCATTATTAGGATTTCCTGCCACTCCTATTACAGCATTGCTGTTGACAACAGCAGAATATGTAACAGTTACGTCCTCGCCAATCTTGTCCTGATAATTTTTCATATTGATGGACAGAACAAAGCCATTGTCTGCATATACAGGCGTTGCTTCGATCTTTTCATCTCCAATCTTCACCGTGAAGTCTGCAACTTTCTGATTGAAAGTGAGACCTCTGGACATCTTATCCGTCACCTTGTAGGTATATGAAGAAAAACCTGTTGTGTTCGGAACTTTTCCAGAGATTGTATAGGTTACAACCTGACCGATATTTACTGTATTATCATCTACGGTCTTCTCGATGGACGGATATTCAGTCTTCTCAACTTTATCGCAGGGATCCGTCGGGATACGCGTGCAGCGCAGCGAACCGGTGTCCGTTGCAAAAGCGGTCAGCGAAAACGCCATTGTAAGTATCATTGCCATTGAAGCAATCAGTTTAAAATGTTTCATTTCTAGTATAATTCCTTTCTTTTCAGCATAAATTTCTCGCTATAGTGAGCCATTCTTCAGAAATCTGTGCTCTTTATATGGGGATTTATTATTTCCATCCCCACTACTGATTCACAAATTTCTATGCATTTAGTATTTATGCACGGAAGTGACCTTATACGCTACCCGAATTACCCAAATGGTCGTTTCTGTTCTCAAATGGATGTATATTCTTTGTAACAATTGCGATTAAATGGTATTGTAAGAACTCACTGCACTTACGTTATTGCTTTTCTGTAAGAAAAGGAGGGAATGATTATAAGGATTGCTTACATCGAAGACGAATTCCTGCACAGGGAATATCTGTCCAGATTGCTAGTAAAGTCTGCCGAACATATGAAACTGGACATTGATAGAATAGATAAATATTCATCATCAGAGGATTTCATATCTAAGTGGCGGCCTGATTCTTATGACCTCATCATCCTCGACATATTCATTAACAGCGAGAGTGGAATAGATCTTGCGAAAAAAATAAGAGTCGTAGACGACTCTGTCAAAATCGCATTCTGCTCATCAAGCAATGAGTTTGCCAGTGAAAGTTATGAGGTCCAGGCGGTTTATTACCTGAATAAACCGATAGACATTACGGCAATTGACAAAATGCTATCTCAGGTAGCAAAAGAACTGAATTACAAGAAGGAGACAATTATCCTGCCGGACGGGCAGAAATTCGCCCCGCTTGATTTAATATGCTCTGAATATCACAACCATTACATAACATTATTTCTAAAAGGCGATATTCAGCTGCAGACTAAATCTTCGCAGCAGGACTTTTTAAGTGTAATCAGCGACTACACTTATCTTTATCCTATAACATCAGGTAATGTAATTAATTTCAAAGAAACTGTATCTTACGATCAGGGTATTTTCGTTATGTCTAACGGAAGGCAGCTTTCTGTAAGTCGGAGGAGAAAGAAAGAGGCTGTAGCTGCATATAAAGCTGTTCTGTTTGACGAGTTGCAGAATTGGTGATGAAGATGGACAGTGGTAATTTGATTCTGGCAATTAATAATGCTCTGGATTTCATCCCATATGCAGCAATTTTCGTATATGCATTCAGAAACAATTTTCGTTACAGCAGAAAAACGATTTCTGTTGCTTTTTACGTGCTTTCTTTTCTCTATATATCAATCAGTACTAACTATAAGTTGAATGGAGCTGGTCTTATTCATGTAAGCTCCATTACGACAACAGCACTGATTCTCCTGACTGTAATTCTGACAATGAAAACCGATCCGGGAAGAATGGTTTTTATGGCGCTGGTACTGAATAACTGCGCCAACTATATTATTGCAATTTCAAAATATGTCGAGTATATGATATGGAATGCCCGCGCGCACGAAGTATATACTTTGAACTATGTAGCAGCGAAGGTTGTTATTGAAATACTGCTCCTCCCAATAATAGTCTATCTTATATACAGACATTTTACGCCTGATAACGTTGGAAAAGTATCCTCAGTCAGCTGGCGCTATCTATGGACCGTTCCTCTGTTCTTTTATGTTACCTGGATATATCTTTTCTATTTCAATAACGAGGGACCTTTCTATAACTCACTTATGAACATTGTCATACTGACAATATCCATCACGTTCCAGCTCATGATATATATTTATATTTCGAAATTTGCTGACATCGCATATGAACAGCAGCAGATTAAAGATGAGCTCTACGCGCGTGATATTCAGGCATTGCAGTACCGCAATATTATGCTTCAGATTGACAGGACAAGAGCACTGCAGCACGACCTGCATCACCATATGATTGTGCTGTCCCAAATTGCGGCTGACGAGAACTATGAAGCACTTAACAGCTATCTTGAGGAATTTGTTCAGAATACAGAAACCAGCAGTATCAAATACTGCACTAACGAGCTGCTGAACATTCTGCTCGTGTACTACTACGACAAATGTGCAGATGCCGGCATAACTTTTGATGTTCAGATTACCCTTCCGGAAACTCTGCCTCTTTCTGATACAGACACCACTATTCTGTTCGGAAATCTTCTGGAAAACGCATACGAAGCATGCCAGCGACAATCCTCCGGATTCAAGAAAATAGCAATCAAGGGCAAACTGATTCACAGCAATCTGGTTTTCTCTATAACCAACTCTATCCCAAAGGATGTCAGCTTCACCGATTCAGATAAC
>JAZUII010000064.1:0-14964 GCA_045642105.1 Anaerovoracaceae bacterium
ACAAGAGTACAGGGTCTCATGGAGATCATGGAGCAGAATAAAGAGGCGAATGGAGAATAACATGGCATACGAAGTATTAAACAGATTCCATGAGGTAGCATCTTCTCCTCAGGCTCAGATGCAGAAATACCTCTCAGAGGGAAAGAAAGTAGTTCTCACAGTTCCTTATTACAATCCTGATGAGCTGATTGCATCAATGGGATTTGTACCAATGGGAGTATGGGGAGCTGACATGGAGCTCGAAAGAGCTAAAGAGTACTGTCCTGCATTCCTTTGTTCAATTGTTCAGTCAGTTCTTGAACTCGGAATTAAGGGAAAGTACGAAGGCGCAAGTGCAATTGTGATTCCATCACTTTGCGACACATTAAAGACACTGGGACAGAACTGGAAATACGCTGTAAAGGATATTCCTTTTATCCCTATGACATATCCTCAGAACCGTAAGCCAGCTTACGGAATCGCTTTCACAAAGGCTCAGTACAATGAGCAGATTATCCCTGCTCTTGAGAAAGCCGGCGGAAAGTTCGATGAGGCTGCTCTTGAGGAGCAGATTGCAATCTACAACAAGCACAATCAGCTTATGAGAAAGGCTGATGAGCTGATGGCAAAGCACCCTGAGATTACAGCAAAGCAGAGAAGTGATGTATTCAAGAGTGCTTTCGCAATGGAGAAGGCTGAGCATTCAGCACTTCTTGAAGAGTTCATCGCTGATCTCGAGGCGGCACCAGAAGCAGCTCCTGAAATGGGTATCGTTGTTTCCGGAATTCTTACTGATTCTGAGCAGCTCAACCAGATCTTTGATGATATGGGAATGACTATCGTTGCTGATGATGTAGCTGCACAGTCACGTCAGTATATGGTTGATGCTGAAGAAGGTACAGGAGACGGAAGACAGGCACTTGCAGACAAATTTGCTGCAATGGACTACTGTTCAACTCTCTATGTAAAGGACAAGGTTAAACCTCACATTGCTAACATTATCGAGAAGGCAAAGGCTCGTGACGCTAAGGGCGTGGTAGTTGTACTTACAAAGTTCTGCGACCCTGAAGAGTTCGATTATCCTCTCATCAAGAAGGCATGTGATGAGGCAGATCTGCCGCTTACCCTCGTGGAAGTGGACAGACAGATGGTGCATTTTGAGCAGATTCGTACAAATATCGAAACTTTCAGAGATGTACTTTCAATGTAAATAGATAATTATTGTTTTTTCAAAGGAGGAAAGATATGGGAAAGCGCCCATTAGAAGGAGTAAAAGTTGTTGAGCTTGCAACTTTTATCGCAGCGCCTGCATGCAGCAGATATCTTGCTGACCTCGGTGCTGATGTAATCAAAATTGAGGCTCCTATGGGAGATCCTCTCCGCTTTACAGCTGAGAATGAGGGACGTCCTACAGGTGACCTTGAGAACACTTCTTTTGACCTTGAGAATGCCAACAAGAGAGGCATCATGCTCAACACAAAGTCAGAAGAGGGTAGAGCTGCTCTTGAGAAGATGATTGCTGAGGCAGATATCTTCATCACAAACATGAGACAGAACCCGCTTAAGAGACAGGCTCTCGACTACGATACACTCCATGCTAAGTATCCATCACTGGTATACGGATTTGTATCAGGATATGGTGAGAAAGGTCCTGATAAGGATCTTCCTGGATTCGACTTCACAGCATTCTATGCAAGAGGCGGAATCCTCAACCCACTCAGAGATAAGGATTCACTTCCTCAGCTGACAATCCCTGGAATGGGAGATCACCAGGTAGGAATGAACCTTGCAGCCGGAATCCTTGCTGCTCTTTTCAAGGCTAAGATGACAGGAGAGGGAGACAAGGTTGTAGTATCACTCTTCCACAGTGCTGTATGGGATATTTCACTGATGCTTCAGGCCAGCCAGTACGGCGATCCTTCAACTCAGTACCCAATCAAGAGAAGTGATTTCGGTAACCCGCTTACAGTTGCACAGAAGACAAAGGACGACAAGTGGATTCAGATTGCAATGCCTCAGTACAACAGACACTATCCTGTATTCATGGAGGCAATCGGACACCCTGAGATGATTGATAATCCTAAGTTCTACCCACAGGCAGCACTTCAGGACAATAAGGAAGAGTTCTTCGCATTCCTCGTTGAGGAGATGGCAACAAGAACACTTGATGAGTGGTGTGCTCTGATGGATGCTAACGATCTTCCTTATGCTGTTGCTCAGACATGGGATCAGCTCCTTGTTGACAAGCAGGCTTGGGGATCAGACATCTTCTATGAGATGGAGTATCCAACAGGTGCAAAGCGTACTCTCGTTCGTACTCCTGTTATGTTCGAGGAGGCAGGCCTTCCACCATACAAGAGAGGACCATACCCTGGAGAACACACTGAGGAAATCCTTAAAGAGTTCGGATTCTCAGCAGATGAGATTGCTGCAATGATCGAGTCCGGAGCTGCTAAGGCAGGCAAATAAAAGTATTAAGGGTGCAACAGATTAGAGATTAAACAATTCAAGCACGCAAAATATTTAAAAAAGATAGGAGAAATAACTATGAGATTTGCTTGTTATGAAGTAAGACCTGACGAGAAGCCTGTAATTGAGAAGCTTGCTCATCAGCTCGGAGTTGAGGTTGTAACTACACCTTACAATATGTCTATGGAGACAGTAGAGCTTGCTAAGGGCGCAGATGTAGTATCTGCTCTTGGTCAGAGCACATGGTCAGATGAAGTTCTTGATACACTCAAGGGTTATGGTGTTCAGGTTCTTTCTGCAAGATGTATCGGATATGATACATACAATGTTGACTATGCTAAGAAGCTCGGCTTCAAGATCACAAACGGAGCATACGGCCCAAGTGGAGTAGCAGAGTACACAGTAATGGGTATTCTTATGTGCATCCGTAAGTTCAAGAAGGCTCTGTACAACACAAACGACAACGATTTTACTCTTAAGGGTAAAATGGGCAGAGAGCTTCGTTCACTTACAGTCGGAGTATTAGGTGCCGGCAAGATTGGACGTACTGTAATCGAAATCCTCAGCGGTTTCGGATGCAAGATTCTCTGCTACGATGTAGTTGAGAATGAGGATGTTAAGAAGTATGCAACATATGTTGATCTTGACACAATCTATGCTGAGTCTGATGTAATCACACTGCATATGCCACTGTTCCCATCAACTGAGAAGATGATTGACGCAGAGGCTATCACTAAGATGAAGGACGGCGTAGTAATCGTTAACAACGCAAGAGGAAACCTTGTTGATATCGACGCTGTTATCGAGGCTGTCGAGACAGAGAAGATTGGTGCTCTCTTCATGGATGCATTCCCAGGCGAAGAGGGAATCATTCACGAAGTGCATAACGATGACATTATTAAAACAGAGGGAATGCCTTACTTTAAGATGAAGTACCTCCGTTCATTCGTCAACGTTTGCCACACACCACACATGGCATTCTTCACAGAAGAGGCTGCTGCATCTATGGCAGAGTGCGGCATCCAGCCAGGTTATGATTTACTGACTAACGGAGAGAGCGTAAGACTCATTCCGGAGTGCAGATAATAAAGTAAACAGATAGGGGAGGCATATTCTGATATGTCACTACGACTGATAGATTATGCTTTCCCGCCCGCTAATTTATTCATTAGGAGGACAAAATGATTCTTGATAAAAAGCATGCCCTGCAGCAGAAGCTTTTCCGTGAGTTCGCGGAGAACGAGTTCACAACAGAACTGCAGGACGAACTGGAACTGACCGGTGAATTCAATTGGGACATTCACAACAAGATGTCAAAGTATGGCTTCATGGGAACAAAGATTCCTAAGGAGTACGGTGGACAGGGCGGAGATTACCTTTCATATGTTCTTATGGACGAGGAGCTTGCAAGACAGGATCTTGTACTTGCTATCTACGCTAACACTTCAAACTCACTTGGTGGAGGCCCTCTGATGCTTGCAGGAAGCAAGGAGCAGAAGGAGTTCTATCTTCCACAGGTAGCAAGTGGTGAGAAGATTATGGTATTCGGACTTACTGAGCCAGGTGCTGGTTCAGATGCCGGTGGTACATGTACAACAGCTATTCCTGATGGCGATGACTTCATCATCAACGGACGTAAGTGCTTCATCTCAGGTGCACCTGTCGCTGACTGGATTGTAATTTTCGCAAAGACAGACCTCACAAAGAAGGGTTCACGCGGAATTTCAATGTTCATCGTTGACATGAAGGCTGAGGGAGTTTCATGTGGAGCTCCAGAGCACAAGATGGGAATTAAGGGATACCCAACAACTGACGTAGTATTCGAGGATGTAAGAGTACCTAAGGAGAACCTCATCGGACCTCTCCATAAGGGCTTCCAGTATGCTATGAAGACTCTTGACGGTGGTAGACTTGGTGTTGCTGCTATGGCTGTTGGTGTTGGACAGGCTTGTCTTGATGAGGCTGTTAAGTACGCTAAGGAGAGAAAGCAGTTCGGAAAGCCTATCGCTGACTTCCAGGGTGTTTCATTCATGATCGCTGATATGCAGGCTGAGCTCGAGGCAGCTCGTCAGCTTACATACCACGCTGCTCTTCTTAAGGATGCAGGTTCACCTGAGGCAGGTAAGGCTTGCTCAATGGCTAAGTACTATGCTTCAGAGATGGCTAACAGAAATGCATACAAGGCTGTACAGATCCACGGTGGATACGGTTACATCGCTGAGTATAAGGTAGAGAGACTCTACAGAGATGCTAGAATCCTCTCAATCTTCGAGGGAACATCTCAGATTCAGCAGGTTGTAATTTCATCAGCACTGCTTAAGTAAGAGAGGAGGAAAAGGATAAATGAAGATTTTTGTTACAGTAAAACAGGTTCCTGACACCTCCGGAAAGGTTGCTGTTAAGGAAGATGGTACTCTGGATCGTGCGTCCATGCAGACAATCATCAATCCAGATGACCTTAATGCTATCGAGGCTGCACTCACACTTAAGGATGAGTATGGCTACAAGGTAATTGCTCTTACAATGGGACCACCTCCAGCAGAGGGAATGCTCAGAGAGCTCATGGCTATGGGTGTAGATGAGACAGTTCTTATTTCATCAAGAGAGTTTGGTGGATCAGATACATACGCTACATCACAGATTATCGCTGCTGCTATCGATACATACGGAATCGAGAATGATGACATCATCATCTCAGGACGTCAGGCTATCGACGGAGATACAGCTCAGGTAGGACCACAGATCGCTGAGAAGCTTCACCTCCCGCAGGTTACATACGCTGGCGAGATCAAGAAGGATGGAGATGCTCTGATCGTTAACAGAATGCTTGAGGACGGATACATGGTAATCAAGGTTAACACACCTTGCATGATTACATGTATCAAGGAGCTCAATGAGCCAAGATATATGACAGTTAAGGGAACTGAGGAGTGCTGGGATATGCCAATGAAGGTTATGGATTTCGAGGCACTCAAGGATCACGAACTCATCGATGCGACAACAATCGGTCTTAAGGGTTCACCTACTAACATTTACAAGTCATTCGCTCCACCAGTAAAGGGTGCAGGAATGATGCTTCAGGGATCAGGCAAGGAAACAACTGATGAGCTTGCTGGAATTCTGGCAAAGAAACACATTATCTAGGAGGTATAAAGAAAATGACTTACAATAGTGCTGATATCGCTGCCTTCAAGAATGTATGGGTTTTCTGTGAGCAGCGTCAGGGCGTTATGATGCCTACAACATTCGAACTTATTTCAGAAGGCCGCAAACTCGCTGATGAGCTGGGCGTGGAGCTCCACGGAATCCTGCTCGGAGACGATGTAGACGGAATCGCTAAGGAGCTTGGCGGATACGGTGCAGATAAGGTATATGTTTGCAACAGCCCACTCCTCAAGAACTATACAACAGATGGTTACACAAAGGTTATCTGCGAGATGGTTCAGAAGTTCAAGCCTGAAATCATGGTATTCGGAGCTTCAAACATCGGAAGAGACCTCGCACCACGTTGCGCAGCTAGACTCCACACAGGACTCTGTGCTGACTGCACACACCTTGATGTAGACCTTGACGGATACAAGAACTTCCTCAGAGAGGGTTCAAACGTAGACGTTGACAACACAAACTTCGATTCAAAGCTCTTTGATGTAACAAAGAACCTGAAGATGACAAGACCTGCATTCGGTGGTCACCTCATGGCTCCAATCGTATGTCCAAGATTCAGACCTGCTATGGCTACAGTTAGACCTGGCGTTATGAAGAAGAATGTATTTGATGAGGCTAAGGCTGCTAAGGTTGAGCTTATCCACCCAGAGTTCGAGCTTACTGCTGCTGATATCGAGACAGAGGTAATGGATATCGTTAAGGCTGGAAAGAAACTTGTTGACCTTATCGGAGCTGACTTCATCGTATCAGTTGGTCGTGGTATCGCTAAGGACGTTGAGGGCGGTATCAAGATTGCTGAGGAGATCGCTGAGGAGCTCGGCGGAGTTGTTGGCTCATCCCGTGCTGTTGTAGATGCAGGATGGCTTTCAGCTGACCACCAGGTTGGACAGACTGGTAAGACTGTACATCCTAAGGTATACGTAGCACTTGGTATTTCCGGAGCTATCCAGCACAAGGCTGGTATGCAGGAGTCAGAGTGCATCATCGCAGTTAACAAGAACGAGGCTGCTCCTATCTTCGAGATTGCTGATTACGGTATCGTAGGCGACCTCTTCAAGGTTGGACCACTCCTCCTTGACTCAATCAAGGAAGCTAAGGCTGCAAAATAATTAAACTTTTATAAGAAGTTACTATACAAAAAATATCGAATAGGGGAAATATAAATGGACGGTAAAGTGTATAACATCATAGCCATCAATCCGGGTTCGACTTCCACAAAAATCGGCTTTTATCACAATGATCAGAAGGTCTGGATAGAGAATCTTCATCATGAGAAAGAAGATCTCGGTAAGTTCAGCTGTATTCAGGATCAGCTGTACTACAGGTGGGAGATGGTTGAACAGGCTTGTGAAAAAAATGGTCTTGATCTATCCACAATTGATTGTTTTTCCGGTAGAGGCGGCGGCCTTGTAGCCTGCACCGGAGGCGTGTATGAGATAAATACAGCTATGCTTAAAGACTGCATTGCAGCTGCATCAGGTGTACCTCATCCGGCAAATCTTTCTCCGCAGATATGTAAGAAACTCGGCGAAAAATACGGTGTACCTTCGTACATCGTAAATTCGCCTGATACAGATGAACTTCAGGATATAGCAAGAGTATCAGGACTTAAAGGGCTCTACAGACAGAGCCACTGTCACTGCCTTAACCAGAAGGAAGTCGCTTATCTCCACTGCAAAGAGCATGGTATGAAGTATAAAGAATCAGACCTGCTGGTTGCGCACTTTGGCGGTGGATGTTCAGTTACTGTCCATCAGCATGGAAAGATGATTGATACAAGTGACAGCCTTATCGGTGATGGTCCAATGACACCAACTCGTGCCGGTATTCTGCCTAATTCAACAGTATTCAAGATGGCATACAGTGATGAATATCCTTCAATGATCGGTCTTGAGACTAAACTTATCAGAGAGGGAGGTCTGATTGATCACCTCGGTACATCTGATATTCAGGAAATCGAAAGACGCATTGATGAAGAGAATGATACCTATGCTGAGCTCATTCTTGACGGAATGGCATATCAGTTCGCCAAAACAATAGGTCAGTATGCGGTTGTTCTAAAGGGTAAATTCGATGCAATTCTTCTTACCGGAGGAGTAGCAAGAAGTAAGCGTGTAATGGATAAGGTTAAATCCTATGTAGAATGGATAGCACCTGTATACGTTTATCCGGGAGAACTCGAAGTTGCTGCACTTGCGGCCGGCGCATACAGAGCCATGATTGGTGAAGAAGAGGTTCGTCACTATGATGGTAAACCTGTTTTCACAGGCTTCAAATCAGAAAGATATGGACTCCGATAATACGGATCAATAATCTCCTTATAATAAAAACCGCTGAAAAGCGGTTTTTATTTTTGCCTTATTCATAATGTTGCTGAAGCCTTAATTACTGTGCCTTGGCTTCTCTGTTCTTTGAGTTGATTACAACAATTGAAATGAATACAAGTGCCACACCGATGACCTTGAAGAGAGTGAAATTCTCATGCAGAACAAGGAATCCGATTACAGAAGCTGCAACATTCTCTATTGAGCAGAGAACTGGAACAACTGAGGTTTCTTTGATCCCGGATAGACCTCCAAAGTAAATGATGTATGCGATAGCTGAAGGAATCAGTCCAAAGCCTATGATGGTAAGAATCATAGGAAGTGTAACTGGAACACTCATACCTGTGTATGGTTTTGAAATAAAGAACAGTGCAACCATACCGAAGAATAGACCATAGAATGCTGATGTGAAAGGATTCTCATCATCTGCACCAAGTCGGCTGAAGACGGGGAGCAGACCGTATGTGAAGCCTGCAAGTACTCCGAATATTACTCCGGCTAATGCAACTGATAATCCGCTGAAATCTCCACCGGTTACTGTAAGAACACATCCGATGATATTGAGAAATATTGCCAGAATCTTTCTTGAAGTAATAGTTTCTTTGAAGAAAATTCTTGAAATAATCATTACAAATATAGGGGATGTGTAGAGCAGAACTGCAGCTGTTGACATGCCGGTCATTGTAACAGCATTCATATAGAATATGTTATATATTGCCTGGCAGATGAAGCCGATAAGCATGCAGGAAACCAATCCTTTTCTGCTGATTCTGAACAGGGACAGTCCCTTGCCTTTGACAAGCAGAACGATGGCGAGGAGAACTGATGCCGAAAGAAGTCTGTAGAATGAAATTTCTGTAGACTTCATTCCCATATTGCCGAGAATTGTTCCAAAGAGACCGATAGTTCCCCAGAGAACAGCGGCAAAAAACACCTGAAAATATGCTTTGTTGTTTTTCATTTTGATAGTCCTTTATTGTGTGTAGATATTAATGATTAGTTATTATTCCTAATCATTCTGATTATAATATGATGAAGTTAATTTGTAAATTCATAAGGAATAGAGTAAAATATAGGATTAGATAAGTATGTGAATATGGTAATTCAGACAGCACCGTATTTGTTCTCTATAGAAAGGATTATTATGGCAAGACATAGACAGGGAAGACTAAGTGAAGAAATCAAGAAGAGCATCAGTTCGTTCCTTATTAACGGAATCAAAGATCCCAGACTGGCTAACAGAATAATAACAGTCAGCGGAGTTGATGTTACAAGTGATGGAAGCTTTGCTTATGTATACGTAACACCTCTCGTACTCGACAACGAGAATAAAGACGAGGTATGTGAAGAAGTTATTGCCGGTTTTAACAAGGCAAAAGGACTTCTCAGAAATAAAGTTGCATCTGATATCAAACTCAGACATACACCTGAGCTGATTTTCCGCATTGATTCTTCAATGGATTACGGTCGTCACATCGACTCTATTCTTGAGGATATTAAGGCTAGCACACCGGATCGTTCGGATGAAGAGGAATAGAAATGGATTCAATTAAAGATATTGCAGCTGCTCTCAGGAAAGCAGAAAATTGTGTGATTTTCCCGCATATCAACATGGACGGAGATGCGCTCGGTTCAGCTGCGGCTTTATGTCTGGCAATGCGTTCACTCGGGATTCAATCGTATGTTCTGTTAAGTGAAAAGATTCCGGATAATCTGGATTTCCTCGAGAATGGATGCTGCATAGAAGAGACAATACTTCCTGAATGTGTAGACACAGCGGTTATGCTTGATTGTAACGGCTATAACAGAATTAAGGGCCGTGAAGATGCTTTCAGCTCAGCAAAAACAAAAGTATGCATAGACCATCATTCGGTAGGCGCAAGCGATATTGAGTATGATTATTTTCACTGCGAGCCTGATTCAGCTGCTACCGGAGAAATCGTATATATGCTGATTAAGGAGCTCGGCTGCGAGATATCACTTGCAATCGCAGATGCGATTTTTTCAGCTGTAACAACAGATACGGGCAATTTCCAGCACAGCAATACCACAAAGAGAACGCATGCTATTGCTGCTTCGCTTTATGATGTTCCCGGCTTTGAATCAAAGAGAATCAGCACGCTCATCTATGACAGAAGAACAAGAGAAGAATTCAAGCTTGAGAATATAGTGCTTTCGAATCTTGACTACTATGCGGACGGCAAGATTGCTGTCGGCAGTGTTACTCAGGATCTTCTGAGCAACCTCGGATGCGATCTTTCACATGCGGATCCTATTATTCAACGTGTTATGAGCATTAAAGGGGTAGAGGTCGGCGTAATAGTTAAAGAGAATCCTGAAGGAATCTTCAAAGCAAGTATGAGAGCAAAGTCATATGCTAATGTCGCAGAGGTTGCGGCGATGTTCGGCGGCGGCGGTCACGTAAGAGCTGCAGGCTGCACTCTGGGAAAAGATATTGGAGAAATCAAATTCAGACTGATTGAGGAACTTGGTAAGGCAGTTAACAGATAATGCTTATTGATGGAGTAATAAATATAAATAAGCCGGCAGGTATGACATCACATGATGTTGTTAGCCGTTTGAGAAGAAGACTCGGTACAAAGCGCATCGGACATACTGGAACACTTGATCCGATGGCAACAGGTGTTCTTCCTGTATGTGTTGGAAAGGCGACTCGTATCGTAGAGTATTATGATGCCGATTTTAAAAGCTACAGAGCTGTTCTCAGATTTGGTATAACCACAGATACTCTAGACATAACCGGTGAGGTGCTCGAGACAAAAGAAGTTCCTGCAGATGTATTTGAACGCATTCCTGCTGTACTGGATAATTTCAGAGGCCTTATATCTCAGATACCGCCCAAATATTCGGCTGTCAGAGTCAACGGTAAAAGGCTTTATGAGTATGCGCGAAGTGGCGAAGAGGTTGAGATTAAGTCAAGAAATGTCTATATCGAGAGTATAGATATTATCAGTCAGGATCCTGATGAAAACACACTGGAGCTTGAAATATGCTGTTCTAAGGGCACTTATATCAGGACGATATGTGATGATATAGGAGCAGCAATTGGCTGTGGAGCTGTGATGACTTCACTTGAACGAACTCAGAGTGGAGTTTTCAGCATAGATGAAGCTGCAGGACTTGATGAACTGCTGGAGATGAGTGATGAAGAGATAGAAGCACATGTTCAGCATCCGGATGCAACTATTTCTTCATATGCAGAGATTGAACTTGACGCTGACCGTGTCAGGGCTTTTTCAAACGGTATGACAACAGGTCCGCGCAAATACAGATTGTACAAGGAAAGCGCACTGCAGGAGGATCCGAGATATCCTCTTATGGAAAGAATAAGAGAGCTGTCACAGTTCTATAAAGTCTATTCTGAGGGAGTATTCCTCGGAATGGCAGATATTATTGAAGGAAAGGAATTACGTCCTGTAAAGGTAATTCAATGCAGATAATCACATCACTTGAAGATATTAAACTAACAGAAAAATCAGCAGTAGCTCTGGGGAATTTTGACGGAATACATGTAGGACATCGCACTATTCTTGAAGGTGCTCTCAGATATGCTGAGGAGCACGATGTTCTCTCAGTGTGCTACACTTTCTCAAATCATCCGGTTAATTTTTTTAAAGCCAGATCAGGCAAACTCAATGATGAGCTTAAGCTCATATGCACAGAGGATGATAAGCTCAGAATACTTGAGGAAATGGGCTTCGATGTAGTAGTCAATGTGGAATTCAACGACCATATTGCAGATATGCGTGCAATAACATTTATTCACGATATCCTTGGAGAAAGACTGGATGCAGCTGCAGTATTCTGCGGATTCAATTATACTTTCGGTATTAAGGCAGAAGGAAATGTTAAGCTTCTCAAAGAAGAATGCACAAAGCTTGGAATCGATGTATTTGTTCACGATGCTGTAGAGCTTGATGGACAGGTTGTCAGCTCAACTTTAATCAGAAAACTGATAGCAGCAGGGGACATGGGTTTCCTTAATCGCTGTCTGGGTCGTCCATATGCTTTAAGCGGAACAATCATACACGGGAATCATATAGGTAACAGAATAGGTTTTCCTACGATGAATATATGTGTTCCTAAGCAGCTGGTTCTGCCGCCTAACGGAGTTTATTTTACAAAAGCAGTAATAGACGGCTGCACATATGACGCGGTTTCGAATATAGGAGTAAAGCCTACAGTTGGCGACAACGCCAAATCAATCGAGACCAATCTCAGGGAGTTCAGCGGAGATACATACGGCAAAGATATGACGGTTGAGTTCCTCGAATGGGAGAGACCTGAGCAGAAATTCGACAGTATCGAAGAACTTCGCGATAGAATTGCTGTCGATTGCGAACTCGCATGGGATTTTCACTCAAAAAATTAATATTTGATAGACAAAACACGTTGCTTATGCTATTATAATCAGCGTGTTTATTAATATACCTATGCTTGGTGATACGCTGCTCCGGCGGTCACAATGCTTAGGCGAATCGCAAAGAAAAGGAGTTTTTTATTATGCTTACAAAAGAAAAGAAACAGGAAATTATCAAAGAGTACGCTACTAAGGAAGGCGATACAGGTTCCCCAGAGGTTCAGGTTGCTATTCTCACATACAGAATCAACGACCTTAACGAGCACCTTAAGGAGCACCACAAGGATCACCACTCAAGAAGAGGTCTTCTGAAGATGGTAGGTCAGAGAAGAAATCTTCTTAAGTACCTCAAGGAGACAGATATCGAGAGATACAGAGCTCTTATCGCAAGACTCGGACTCAGAAAGTAATTACTGTCAAATTCAGCGGGATAGCGTATGCTGTCCCGCTTAGTTTATCTTTGAATGAATCTCGAAGGTAGAAGTAGGAGAAATTAACAGGAAGGAGTTGTTAATTATGGCAAGATTCACAGATTACAAAACATTCAGAACAGCACTCGGAGGCAGACTGCTCGAATTTGAGATCGGCAAGGTCTGCGAGCAGGCAAACGGACAGGTTACAGTTAGATATGAGGACACTGTTGTTAACTGTACAGCAGTAGCTTCAAAGGAGCCAAAGCAGGACGTAGATTTCTTCCCGCTCAGCTGTAATTACGAGGAGAAGATGTATGCTGTAGGTAAGATTCCTGGCGGATACATCAAGAGAGAAGGTAAGGCGGGAGAGCATGCTACTCTCGTATCAAGACTTATCGACAGACCTCTCAGACCGCTTTTCCCTAAGGGATACAGAAATGATGTAGTTGTTACATGTACAGCATGGTCAGTTGATCATGACTGCTCACCTGAGATTGCAGCAGTTATCGGTTCATCTGTAGCAATCGCTATTTCAGATATTCCATGGGACGGCCCAACAGCTGGTGTTGTTGTTGGAAGAGTTGACGGAGAGTTCGTCATTAACCCAACATATGAGCAGAGACAGGTTTCTGAGCTCAATCTCACAGTATGCGGTACTGAGGAGGCTATCATGATGGTAGAGGCAGGAGCAAAGGAGCTTCCTGAGGAAGTAATGCTCGATGCTATCATGTTTGCTCATGAGGAGATCAAGGTTCTCTGCAGATTCATCAAGGAAATCGTTGCTGAGGTTGGCAAGGAGAAGCAGGAGTACAAGGTTTTCAAGGCTGGAGACGATGTAGATGCTGCTGTAAGAGCTTACTCAACTGAGAAGATGGTTGAGGCTATCAAGACATTCGACAAGCTCGAAAGACTTGCAAATATGGATGCAGTTGAGAAGGATGCACTCGAGCACTTCGCAGAGGAGTTCGAGGGCAGAGCTTCAGAGATTGCAGATGTTACATATGCTATCAAGAAGGAAGAGGTTAGAAGAATGATTCTCGAGGAGGGAATCAGACCTGACAATCGTAAGCTTACAGAGATCAGACCTGTATGGTCAGAGACAGGCTTCCTTCCAAGAGCACACGGTTCCGGACTTTTCAAGAGAGGACAGACTCAGGCACTTTCAGTTGCTACACTCGCACCTCTCAGTGAGGCACAGAACCTCGACAGCATCGATATCGATGTAACAACAAAGAGATATATGCATCAGTATAACTTCCCTGGATACTCAACAGGAGAGGCTAAGGTTTCAAGAGCACCCGGAAGAAGAGAAATCGGACACGGTGCACTTGCAGAGAGAGCACTTCTCCCTGTAATTCCAAGTGAGGAAGAGTTCCCATACGCTATCAGAGTCGTTTCAGAGATTCTCTCATCAAACGGTTCATCATCAATGGCTTCAACATGCGGTTCAACACTTGCTCTTATGGATGCCGGAGTTCCAATCAAGAAGCCTGTATCAGGTATCGCAATGGGTCTCATCGAGGGATTCAATGAGGACGGTTCAAGCAAGTTTGCTGTACTCTCAGATATTCAGGGTATGGTGGACTTCCTCGGCGATATGGACTTCAAGGTAACTGGTACTCCTGATGGTGTTACAGCTCTCCAGATGGATATCAAGGTTCACGGACTTTCAAGAGAGATTCTCAAGCAGGCTCTCGATCAGGCTAAGGTAGGAAGAGCTGAGATTCTTGCTAACATGCTTGAGGAGATTGCAGAGCCAAGAGCTGAGATGTCACCATATGCTCCAAGATTCGTATCAATGAGAATTGATCCGGATAAAATCAGACTGGTTATCGGACCTGGTGGAAAGACTATCAACAGAATCGTTGATGAGACTGGCGCTAAGATTGATATCTCAGAGGATGATCCTGGACTTATCTGCATCTACGCTGCTGACCAGGCTGGTGCTGATGCTGCTAAGCATGAGATTGACCTCATCACAAAGGATGTTGAAGTTGGCGAGATCTATGAGGGAGAAGTAAAGAGAATCATGAATTTCGGTGCATTCATCGAGATTCTTCCTGGAAAAGAGGGTCTCCTCCACATCTCAAAGATGGCAAATCATAGAGTAGAGAAGGTTGAAGATGTGATGAATATCGGTGACAAGGTTACTGTAAAGGTTACAGAGATCGATAATCAGAATAGAATCAATCTTTCAAGAAAAGAGCTTCTTAAGGACGAGAAGTAATACTGA
>JAZUII010000065.1:0-6805 GCA_045642105.1 Anaerovoracaceae bacterium
AGCTACGGCAATCCAGCAGACTGCACCTGTTTTTATCCTGGTTTTCGTTATGATTCGCAAGCACAGACTGCCTGACCGAATCGAGCTGGGCGTCCTCGCACTTGTTATCGCAGGATCATTCGTGCTCTCGACGGGAGGCGATATCCACGCACTGTCGGTACCTGCGGGTGCGCTTATATATGGTTTTACATCGGCGATAACCTGCACGCTATACATAATGCTTCCAGGCAAGCTCATATCCAGGTACGGCACGTTCGAGACCATCGGCTGGGGTATGACTGTCGGCGGCATACTCATGATGCCTTTCTCCAGATTCTGGAATATCAGCGGGAGCTGGGACACCGGCACATGGCTTGCGGCAGGCTTCATAGTTCTGTTCGGCGCTGTTGCGGCTTTTGGAACATATCTCTACGGAACCACAATTGTCGGTCCGGTAAAAGCCGGTATCTACGGTCTCTTCGGGCCGGTTGTTGCCACCTTCGCATCGCTCATCTTTCTCGGGCAGGCGTTCAGCGCAAGCGACTATGTCGGCATAACTGCGATACTTGCGGGAATTGCTCTACTAAGCACCTTCGGGAAAAAGAACTAATAATATGCACAAAAAGACCGGCAGTTCGCCGGTCTTTTAGCATGTTCTTATAAGCTTAAAGCTCGTCCATTGTCTCCTTGATAATTGCAGGGAGCTTGCGGCACTTTTCCTCAGCGATTGATGCAACAGATACTCTTACGCCGAGTGCGAGAGGAACGAGGAATACGCCCTTTTTCTCGAGTGCTGCGCAGAGTGCATCAGGCTGGTCTGATGGAATTGATACGAAGAAGCCGGAGCTGAACGGTACAATCTCGAGGCCTACCTTGTCTGCCTCCTCCTCGAATGCTCTGCCTCTTGCGAGGAGCATGTCTCTGTATACTGCTCTCTCCCTGTCTACCTTGGCGAGAAGCTCAGGGTCTGCATAGATGTGCTCGATTACAGTCTGTGGAGCCTTTGGAGAGTTGGACCAGCTTGCTCTTGATGAGAATGTGCATACTCTGTCGAACTCGTCGGCGATTTCCTCATATGGTGCCAGGCACATCATAGCTGCGCATCTGAAGCCGTAGAATGTGAAAGTCTTTGATGCACTGTATGCGATGATTGGAAGGATATTGCTTCTCATCTTATCGATTACAGGGAGGAAAATTCTTGTCTCGTCTGTCTCACCTGCGAAGTCGATGTAAGCTACGTCTACGAGAAGAGCAACCTTCTTGTCCATATCAACTTTGTCGAGAATGGCCTTGATTCCATACCAGTCCTCTTCTGTGAGCGAATAGCCCGTTGGGTTGTTAGCCGGTGTGTTGAGGATTATTACAAGGTGCTCCTGATTTCTGAGAAGCTTGCTGATCTTATACTCAAGATCCTCAAGATTGAAATTGCCCTCCGCATCGAACATGTCAAAGTGCTCGAGGCCTCTGCCCATCTCATTGGCAATGCTCTTGTAAGGAGCCCAATGCCAGCAGTGTGTGAGAATCTTGTCTCCAGGGCATGAGTAGTTAGCGATTGTATTTCTGATAGCGCCTGTGCCGCCCGGAGTAGCAACAACTCTTACAAAGCTCTTTGGCTCGTAGTTTCCGAATGTTGCCTTCTTGATAGCCTCCTTGAATCCAGGTGTACCTGCGATTGGTGCATATTCTGCATACTCTGAAGGGTGCAGAGCTCTAACAGCATCATTCACTGATGAAAGAACTACCAGATTGCCCTCATCGTCAAGAAGTGAACCGATTGTAGCATTGACAACAGCATCCTTTCCTTTCTCAGCTGCCATAGCCTTAGCTCTTGAGCTTGCTCCGAAAACCTTATCTTCCTTAGGAATGTCTCTTCCGTTCAGCGCCGCCATTGATCTAACTTTTTCCATTTCTTTTCCCTCCGCTCTAGCAAGTACAACTCGCTTTATATTCTCTCCAAGTCCGCTGAACTTGGCTTCATATTCTGTCTCAATATTGTCCGGATAATCTCCTGCGTGAAGATCTCTTGTGATATCCAGAATCTTCAGGTTTGCAGCCTGCACCTCCTGAAGGGTGAACTCAAACAGTCCTGTGTTGTCTGTTTTGAAAGTCAGTATTCCATCTTCCTTGAGTACGGTAAAATACTGCTTCAGCCTCTCTCTGTAAGTAAGCCTTTTCTTGTAAGTGTAGTTCTTCGGATGAGGATCGCTGAAGTTCAGGTATATGCCCGTTACTTCGCTGTCCTCGAACCAGTCTGTGAGATCTTCTATGAATTCAGGGACAAAGACTACATTCTTGAGTCCTTTCTCTTCAATCTTCTCCATGGCTCTGAGCATTACACTTCTGTTTCCTTCAACTGCTACAAAGAAGCAGTCAGCATCACGCTCAGCAATCTCTGATATGAACTTTCCCTTGCCGCATCCGATTTCAAGATAAATCGGTCTGCTTCCTGCAAGCTCATTCCATCTGCCCTTCCGCTCGGAAGGCTCGTACACCAGAATATCGCTGTACACGTCATATTTGCTTTCAAGATTCTTAACCTTGCGCTGTCTCATGATAATCCTTTTCTATATAAATCTCGATGCAATAATTAATCCAAGGAAGATGACCAGCATCACCGCTGCCACTGCATCTTTTCTTGCAAAATGAATCTCATTCATCCTTGTTCTTCCATCTCCGCCGCTGTAGCATCTCGCTTCCATAGCAAGCGCAAGTTCCTGCGCAATGCGGAAAGAACTTATGAACAGAGGAATGAGTATCGGTATAAGGCTCTTCGCCCTGCGAATAATATTACCTGACTCGAAGTCGGCACCCCTCGCCTGCTGCGCCTTTATGATTTTATCCGTCTCCTCCATAAGAGTTGGAATGAAACGAAGCGCAATAGTCATCATCAGCGCTATTTCGTGGCTTGGAAGGCCTATCTTTGAGAAAGGCTTGAGAAGCTTCTCGAGACCGTCCGTCAGCTCTATAGGCTTGGTGCACAGAGTCATCAGCGATGATCCTATAATGAGAAGAACGAGCCTAATCGCCATGAACATCGCTCTCCTGAGGCCTTCGTAGGTGATTGTAAATATCCACCAGTGAACCAGAACTCTTCCGTCTATCATCAGCATATTGATGATAAAAGTGAATATGATGATAAAGAATACCGGTGTGAGTCCGCGAAAAATAAAGCCCACTGGAACTCTGGATGCCCATATCACAGCGGTCATTGCAAGCGTCGCAATCAGGAAGCCCCAGAAATTATTTACGACAAAAAGCTCTATTATAAAGAGCAGTGTGCCGATTATTTTCGTTCTGGCATCCAGGCTGTGAATTCTGGATTCGGCCGGATAATACTGACCGAGCGTGATATCCCTTATCATTAACTGTATTCCTTCTAATCTATAATTCTATGCTTTTATGAGTGAGCAGATTTCGTCTGCCGCCTCATCTGGAGTGAGCGCGTCACTGTGAAAACCATCTATTCTCTCTTCGAGATTCTTCATTATGTCTACTACTGGCGGTACGTCGAGTCCCATAGACTGGAGATAGTCTCTCTGGCTGAACACCTCTCCAGGTGTTCCCTCAGCCGTAATCTTGGCATTATTGATTACAATAACCTTATCGCTGAGCTTTGCAATATCCGCCATGTTGTGTGATACGAAAATTATTATGATTCCAAGCTCGCTGTGAATCTTCTCAACCATACGTATTACTTCCGCATGAGCAGTAGGATCAAGGCCTGCAGTAGGCTCATCCAGAATCAGTATGCTCGGATTCATTGCGATAACACCTGCAATAGCATCTCTTCTCTTCTGTCCTCCCGAGAGTTCAAACGGGGACTTGTCTGCAATTGCATCATAGTCGAGTCCGACAATTTCAATTGCGTCCCTGACTCTCCTGTCGATTTCCTCGCCATCAAGTCCGAGATTTTTAGGTCCGAACGCTACATCCTTTGCAACCGTCTCTTCGAAAAGCTGGTATTCCGGATACTGGAACACCAGACCGACCTTCTTTCTGACATCCACCAGCTTGGCATCTGCTGCTGTAATGCACTCGCCGTCCACATAGATGCTGCCCTCTGAAGGCTTCAGCAGGCCGTTGAGATGCTGCAGCAGTGTCGACTTTCCCGAGCCGGTATGACCTATGATTCCGCAGATCTGTCCGTCCTCAATCTCGAACGAAATATCATCGAGAGCAAGTGTCTCTCCCGGCATTCCCGGTGAATATGTATAACTTATATTCTTAACCTCAATTGCCATCTACTTCACCTGCTCCGCAATATAATCTATCAGTTCATCACCTGACATGATGCTGTCCGGTATATCTATACCTCTGTCTGCCAGTCTCTCTCTGAGATCAACTGCAGGCGGCATCTCCATACCCGCACCCTTAATCAGCTCTCTGTTGCCAAAGAGCTCTTCAGGCGTTGAATCGCTGTATACTTTGCCATCCTTCATAACGATGATTCGATCTGCCTGAGCAGCCTCCTCCATAAAATGCGTTATAAGTACGGCTGTTATTCCTTCTTCCTGGAGCGCTTTGATGATATCCATTCCCTGTCCGCGACCCTTTGGATCGAGCATAGCAGTCGGCTCGTCAAAAATAATGCAGTCAGGTTTCATAGCGAGCGCTCCTGCAATTGCAATTCTCTGCTTCTGTCCACCCGAAAGCATATGCGCACCCTTTAGTCTGTACTCATACATACCTACGGCTTTAAGAGCATCATCTACTCTTCTTCGAATCTCTGCAGGATCCACTCCCAGGTTCTCAGGTCCGAAAGCCACATCATCCTCGATAATGGAACTTACAATCTGATTATCCGGATTCTGGAAAACCATAGCTACCTTGCTTCTGATATCCCAGATTCTCTCATCGTCTGTTGTGTCCATATCTGCAACATAAACCTTGCCTTCTACAGGAAGGAGAAGACCATTCAGATTCTTTGCCAGAGTTGATTTGCCGGAACCGTTCCTGCCAATAACTGCAACAAAACTTCCTTCTTCAATGTCAAAGCTTACGTCATCAAGAGCTCTGTATCTCTTCGTACTTCCGTCCTCCAGAGTACGGACATAGTCAAATATTAAGTTGCGAACACTTATTATTGCCATATACGCTCCTTCATTTTACGCTAAATTTTATTATATCCTACAAACTCTTGTCTCGGCAAGATTTTCGCAATTTTTGAGCAAGTAAATGATGTGAAAATAAACATGTAAAAAAGCCGAAGTGCTTCGGCTTTTAAACGTCTGTTATTCTGCTAAATGCAGTGTGAATCTCCGCTCCCCACTGCATCGATCCACGTTAGATGAAATGTATTAGTTAACCCTTTTTACTACGCTGTCATTTTATTCTTATTTTTTGTAATAGTCAACATACTTTTTGGCTATTTCTATAATTTTTTTATTTGAATTTGTATATTTCCATAATTTCTCCGAACCATTACGAACATTCTATCTGCATTCATTTCTTTTATTCGGATATTTGACCAATTGCACACCTGCAGGAGTGCAGCCGCCCCACACTACAAATGCAACAACACCTTCTCCAATCTGTTTTTTGCAAAAAAGGAAGCGCTTTCGCGCTTCCTCTGTCGTGTTGATTTGTCTACAGCAGCTTCTCGAGCTCCTCCTTCTGCATAAGTCCGGCTTCCTTGAATGTAATCTCCCCATTCTTAACTACCATAATTGTCGGAATGCTCGAGATTCCATGCTTGATTGCAATCATCATCGCCTCATCAATATTCAGTTTGCAGAACTTAACATCTGTTCTCTCCTCTGAAAGCTCCTCAACGATAGGCCCCTGCATCATGCAAGGTCCGCACCAGTCAGCATAAAAGTCCACCAGCACAGTTCCCTCTGCCATCATAACTTCCTGCTTGAATGTATCTTTACTCAGTTTGATAACCGCCATATTATTACCTCCTTATCCATATTCTATTATTAAATTACACGCAAAACACGCCAAAGTCAAATGAAGTGCTTGTGTGGATTCGATGTCATTAATGCAATATCTCGCCTAACTCGCGCTGCTCCCATTGCCAGCTTGAGTTCCGAAGAATCCTGCTTCCGGCGTGAAGTCTTTAGAACTTTTCCCTCAGCAATTGCATTTCTGCAGCTCCTGCGGAGCCTTTGCGCAATTTGAGATTCATACAGCAGTTCATTTTTCTTAAGTTTGTCGCACAGGAGCGTAATTCTTCAGAACCATGCTCCGCTTCACATCTGAAAATTTGCTTCATCCTGTCATGATTAGCAGATTGTTCTGTAATTTTTGCTCTAAAAGGCGGATTCTTCAGAACAAACTCTGGCAACGCGCTTTGTCCGGCATGAATGTTATTGGAATGCCTTAGAAAATGTCTGCGTGACAGCGTGTTTATGTGAAAGCTACGTTGCATCTACAATCCATATAAAAGTGGCCGGCTGCAACGGCTCATTCTCTTTATTTGGCGTTCAATTGACTTCCTGATTGATCTGCGGCAGATACCTCGTCTAATCGTTTCAAGATATTTCGACAGAATTTGTGATTTTTCGAGACTTTTCGTGAAATATCGTTTTTCGCGCATCGAATAATTGAAAAGCTTTTATGTTAAAACAACTGTTTTCGCAGCATTTCACATAAGTCGTCTGCTATCGGCAGCTATTCTCATCATCTGATATCGTCATCCGGTATCGCCTGCCTGTAAGCTCGCTTTGTTCAAATACTGACGCACGAAAAAACAGCAAGAGCCGAAGCTCCTGCTGTTTATCATTTCAAGCCGAATTATTCGATAATCTCTGTAACTACGCCTGATCCTACTGTTCTTCCGCCCTCTCTGATAGCGAATCTCAGTCCCTCCTCGATAGCGATT
>JAZUII010000066.1:0-52548 GCA_045642105.1 Anaerovoracaceae bacterium
ACACCTCCGCTTCTTGCCAGCGCAACAAAGATTACTCCCATTGTGCCCGATACTCCGAAAGAAGTTCCAAGTGCATAACTGAGAAGGCATGCCAGCAGGAAGGCAACAAGAATGAACATCGACGGCGTTATGATTTTCATACCGTAATATACGAAAACTGTAATTGTACCGCTTATTCTCCATGAAGCTGTAATGAGACCTATAATCATCATTACCTTTATAACAACAAGTGAGTGCTTGACCGAGTCCCAGCCCCACTTCATCATTTCTTTAACACTGAACCCCCTTCTGACTCCCAGGCAAAGGAATACAGCCAGTCCTACCAGCAGTCCTATTATCATGGTTGTACCTGTCGCAATGCAGGCAACCATTGCAGCCAGAAATATAACGAAACTAATCAGAAAATCCATAACGTGCCTCCATTTCCTATTCTCTAATATTACCACCTGGCAGGCATGGCGCATAGTGTATAAGCCACGAAAAAACGCATTGCCTGTGCAGCAATGCATCGTGCACAATCCTCTCAGCACTGATTGCCAACTGCCGTTCTAAAGAATTCCGACTTTATACAGTAAACTTTAGAACAATTCCACTTTCGACGCTCTATATATTTACTTCGGCTCTTTTCTTCAGAAAAAAGTTCTAAAAAATTCATATTCACAACCCTATTCTTAAGAACACAACTGGCATTTTCTCATTCTTATGCAACATACAGCCTGCAACGGGCAGATTTTCTATAGATTTTCTATAGGTTTTCTGTAAAATTGCTGCTTTTGTGCTAATTCTTTAGAACACAAACTGGCAACAGCACTTTTGCTCGCATAAAAACAAGGCTGCCGCATTACGCGACAGCCTCTAAGCCATATATATATTATTCCATATCCTTGAAAATTGCACAGATTACAGCAACTGTCTCATCAATTCCAAGATTCTCTACATTGAGAATAACATCGTATGTAGCCTCATCGTCCCACTCGCAGCCGCAGAAGTTCTTAAAGAAAACGGCTCTGTCATGGTCAACCTTATCGATGAGCTTCTCAGCTTCCTTAGCTGAAAGCTTCTTCTCACTGTTGCTGACAACGTAATTGATTCTGTAATCTCTGGATGCTGTGAGGAACACCTTCATATTGCGGCAGCCCTCATTCTCAAGAAAACTTCCTGCACATCTGCCGACAACAACAATGTCACCCTCTGCAGAAGCCTTTGTGATAACCTGTTTCTCAAGGTCAAAGATAATCTCGCTAGCAGGTGCCTGCTTCTCAACATTTGCATTACCGATATCAAGAAGACGGTATGTGAATCTGTTGTCTGCGTGCTCCTCATGCTTTGCAAGAAGTTCCTCATACTTTGTTCCGTCAAGTCCGCCGAACTCAATTGCTTCCTGAAGCAGATTGTGGTCATACAGCTTAACGCCCAACTTCTCAGCAACCTTCTCAGCGATGAGACCGCCGCCGACACCATGTCTTCTATTAATGCAAATTGCTTTATTTCCCATGTTTAATCCTCCGATTCAACTTTGTAAATACAAATTTCACTTAAATGATTATATAAACTTTTCGAAGAAAAAACAACACAATAGTAGCTTATTCAAGTCCCGGGAATCCGAGCTGTCTCAGGGCTTCGAAAAGCACAATATTAACCGCATTTGACAGGTTGAGTGATCTAAGTCTCGTATTCTCACTCATTGGAATTCTGATTGCAGACTCCTTATGTTCCTCGATAAAATCGCGTGGCAGGCCCGCTGTCTCTTTTCCGAAGAGAATCATATCCTCGTCATGGAAAACCACATCCGTATAGCTGTTGCCTCCCTTCGTCGTTGAAAGGAACATTCTCCTGTTACCGTATTTTGCCATGAAGTCATCGAGACTCTCGTGAACCTCAAGTGATACATATGGCCAGTAATCAAGACCCGCACGACGCAGGCTCTTCTCATCGAGGCTGAAGCCCAGGGGTTTTACCAGATGAAGAACACTGTCTGTCGCCGCTACTGATCTTGCTATATTACCTGTATTGGGTGGAATTTCCGGTTCAACAAGCACAATGTGAATTGACATATCGCATACCTCTATATATATTTCTGATACTCTTCAAATCCGTAAAGAAGAGTGTCCGTACGGTGGCTGTCACTGGACAGAATAAAGCTGCCGCCCTTTGACTTGATGTACTCTATCATGTCCAGACTTGGGTACGGTTCCGTTCTGTAGCCTCTGGAAATTGCACCAGTATTAATCTCGAAGGGTCTGCCGGTCTCAATCAGAATATCAGCAGCCTTTTTCCAGGCATTCACGTAGCGCGGATCCTTCTCATCCCAGAATTGATTCTTCTCGTTGAACTTGGATACAAGATCGAAATGGCCGATGATGTCCGCTCCTGTTTTCGCAATGACCTCTGCCTCTGCCTCGAAATATGCTTCGCAAAGAGCATAGAAATCCCCGTCGAAACACCTGTCACAGGCTTCTTTCAGCACTTCCGAAGTCTCATCAACCGAGAACCATTCATCTCCGACGAATACATAATGAGTTGAGCCAATCGCGTACTCGTAATCTTCAATACCCGCATTTGAGAACTGATCCTGCTCAACACCGATGCGAATCTCTATGCTGTCAGAATACTCATCCCTGAGCAGTCTGAGTTCTTCAATATAATCTTTCGCACCCTGCTCACTCATGCAGAACGATTCATCGAAATCTGTATAACCGTGTCCGGAAAAACCAATGCACTCCATTCCTTTATCGATTGCAGCAAGAATCATCTCCTCAGTACTATTTTTTCCATCGCAGTATTTTGTATGCACATGCAGATCTGAAAGAACCATCTGAATCTCCTACTTGTTATCGCTTGCCATCTTCTCCTGCTTAACCTTGTGGTCGATTACGTGTCTTGATGCGAGCTCTCTGTGGATGTCCTCCATGCTGATTCCCATCTCAACCATCATAACCATTACGTGGTAAGCAAGATCGGCAACCTCGTAAGTTGTCTCTGCCTTGTCGTTGCCCTTTGCTCCGATAATAACCTCAGTGCACTCCTCACCGACCTTCTTCAGAATCTTGTCTATTCCTTTCTCGAAGAGGTAAGTTGTGTATGAACCTTCCGGCTTGTCAGCCTTGCGGCCTTCAAGAAGCTTGTAAAGTCCCTCATATGAGAACTCTGTTCTCTCCTCACTCTGCCATACAGGATTCTCGAAGCATGAATCTGTGCCGAGGTGACATGCAGGGCCGTCAGGCTCAACAACTACAACCAGGGCATCCTTGTCGCAGTCAGCTGTGATTGAAACGATGTGCTGATAGTTGCCGCTTGTCTCTCCCTTGAGCCAGAGTTCCTGTCTTGAACGACTCCAGAAACAGGTGAGCCCTTTTTCCATTGAAATCTTGATGCTCTCCTCATTCATATATGCAAGAGTGAGAACTCTCTTTGTAACTGCATCCACTACTATTGCAGGGATAAGTCCTTTTTCATCAAATTTAAGTTCACTGATATTAACCACTTTATTCACCTCTTCTTATAATCTGGCTGTAATGCCGTTGTCTGCCATAACCTGCTTGAGTTCCTTGATGTCTACCTCTCCAAAGTGGAATACCGATGCAGCAAGTCCCGCATCAATTGTCGGAATCTCCTTGAAAAGTGTAATGAAATCCTCGATGCAGCCGGCTCCACCTGAAGCGATTACAGGCACATTAACAGCCTCGCACACAGCCTCAAGCATCTCGAGGTCGAAACCTTCTTTTACACCATCTGTATCGATTGAATTGACAACTACCTCGCCCGCGCCGAGCTCAACGCAGCGCTTAATCCATGAGATAGCTTCCATTCCGGTATCTTCTCTTCCGCCCTTTGCGAAAACCCTGAACTCTCCGTCAACTCTCTTGATATCAACGCTGATAACAACACACTGGTCTCCGTAGAGCTTTGATGCCTCTCTGATGAGCTCAGGATTTCTGATAGCTCCTGAGTTGACACTTACTTTGTCAGCTCCGCATTTGAGTACTCTGTCGAAGTCCTCAATAGTGCTGATTCCACCGCCTACTGTCAGCGGAATGAATACATGCTTGGCAGTCTCACGAAGAATCTCGGTAAAAAGCTTACGACCGTCTGATGACGCCGTAATATCGTAGAATACGAGTTCGTCAGCTCCGCAGCTGCTGTAGTATTTGGCGAGCTCCACTGGTGAATTGACATCACCGAGGTTCGCAAAATTTATTCCTTTTACAACTCTTCCGTCTTTAACGTCGAGGCACGGAATAATACGCTTTGTAATCATTTCTCCTCCTATATCTCAGCCAGAGCTACAGCCTCTGCAAGGTCGATTGCTCCGGTATAGTATGCTTTGCCGATGATTGCCCCGTAGAGGTCCATATCCGCAAGAGCCTTAATATCGTCCATTGAGGAAACCCCTCCAGATGCGACAATCTGAATGTCGAATCTCTCAGAGAGTTCCTTATAAAGTTCTCTGTTGGTTCCCTGCATAGCTCCGTCTTTGGAGATGTCTGTGCAGATCAGTGTTCTGACGCCGATATTCTGCATCTTGGCGCAGAAATCAAAGGCATCGATCTCTGACTTCTCTGTCCATCCTTTAATCGCTACAAGGCCGTCTTTGATGTCTACGCCTACTGCGATTCTCTCACCGTAGCGTGCAACAGCCTCGCGAACCAGAGCCTCATCCTTAACAGCTGCAGTACCGAGGATTACTCTGTCGATACCCGCTTCCATATACTTCTCAATGACTTCCATCGAACGGATGCCGCCGCCGATCTCGCAGAAGCACTTGCCGGCTTCCTTGATTCTGCAGACAACATCAAAGTTGGGAGTCTCACCGCTTTTGGCACCTTCAAGGTCGACGATGTGAATATGCGATGCACCCTTTGCCGTGAAATCCTCAGCAATCTCAGGCGGATTCTCGCTGTATACTGTCATCTGTGCATAGTCACCCTTGAAAAGGCGCACCGCCTTGCCTTCATAAAGATCTATCGCTGGAAATAAAAGCATTTTTACACCTCCAGCTCGCAGAACGCTTTGAGAATTGCGAGACCAACGTCTCCGCTCTTCTCTGGGTGGAACTGACATCCGTATACATTACCGCTGCACACTGCTGCAGTAAGCTCTGCACCGTACTCTGTTGTTGCTGCAACTGAGTCATCGCAGTCTGCTGCATAGAATGAGTGTACGAAGTATACGCAGTCTCCCTCTTTAGTATATTTGAAGAGAGGACAGTCAGCCTTCTTGAAGTTAAGTCCGTTCCATCCGATATGTGGAATCTTATAGTCTTCAGGAATTACATCTGAGATAGGAACTACTTTTCCCGAAATAAGTCCGAGTCCGTCATACTCACCGTACTCATATCCCTTATCGAAAAGAAGCTGCATTCCAAGGCAGATACCCATCAGAGGCTTGCCCTTGGCAACCTCTGCTCGCACCACATCTGCCATTCCGCTTGCAAAAAGCTTCTCAGAAGCATCTCCAAACGCACCAACGCCCGGCAGAATGATTCTGTCGCACTGCTCGATAACAGCCGCATCTGAAGTTACAACAGCCTCGTAACCGATTGCTGCGAATGAACTCTGAAGAGAGAAAAGATTACCTACGCCGTAATCAATAATTGCAATCATTAGAGCACTCCTTTCGTTGAAGGAATTTCATCCGCAAATGCCGGATCGATTGCAACTGCCTCTTTAAGGCTGCGTGCAACGGACTTGAATGTTCCTTCAATAATGTGATGTGAATTCTCACCAGCCAGCTGAACCATGTGTAGGCTGCAGGCTGCATTTCTTACAAAACCGAGCCAGAATTCCTTAACGAGCTCTGTGTCGAAATTGCCGACTTTGGCTGTCGGAATATCAAGCTGGTATCCGAGGCATGCTCTTCCGCTCAGATCAACTGCAGTCAGAATGAGAGCCTCATCCATAGGAAGCACGAAATTACCATAGCGGTTGATGCCTCTCTTGTCGCCTACCGCCTTTGCAAAAGCCTCGCCGAGAGCGATTCCGATGTCCTCTACTGTGTGGTGGTCATCAACCTCGATATCGCCCTTGCACACAACATTCATATCAAATCTGCCGTGTTTTGCAAGCAGTGTGAGCATGTGGTCAAGGAAGCCCACACCTGTATCTATTGCACTCTGTCCGCTTCCGTCAATATTGATAGAGAGTTTAATCTTAGTCTCTTTGGTTTCTCTTACTACTTCTGCTGTTCTCATGTATCGCTCCTTATTCAGCCTCCATAATCTCCCCGATTGTGTCAATCAGGGCCTGCATCTGCTCTCTTGTGCCGACTGTGATTCTGTTATATTCAGCAAGTTCAGGCTTTAACCAGTGTCTAATCAGTATGCCTCTCTCTTTGAGTTCCGCCTGAAGCTTTGTTCCACTGTACTCCGGATGCATTGCAAAAATAAAATTCGCTTTGGAGTCTGTCAGCACAAAGCCGAGTTTCTTGAGTTCTTCGCTCGCCCACTCTCTGTTCTCGATGATAGTCTGGCAGTTCTTCTTAGTGTACTCCTCATCGAGAAGCACTCCTGTGCCTGCCGCCATAGTCATGCGGTTAACATTGTATGGGTTGGTTGAATACTTGATTGTATTGATATCCTGAATCAGCGCACTGTTGCCGATTCCAAATCCAAGTCTCGCACCTGCAAGTGATCTTGACTTCGAGAAAGTCTGTGTTACGAGCAGATTGTCGTACTCCTTAGTCAGAGGAACTGCACTCTCTGTTCCAAAGTCTACGTAAGCCTCATCGATTACCACAATATTCTCAGGATTATTCTCAACAATCGCTCTGATCTGCTCAAGGCTGAGCGCGATACCTGTAGGCGCATTTGGGTTAGCGATGAAAACCGTACCCTTTGCATCGAAATAATCCTCGATACTGATAGTCCAGTCTTCATTCATAGGAACCTCTCTGTAAGGCACGCGGTTCATCTCTGCGAAAACTGGATAGAATCCGTATGTTGTTGCCGGGAAAACCGCCGCTGTCTCTTCATCGCAGTATGCCATGAATGCAAAGTTCAGAATTTCATCTGAACCATTAGTGAAGATTACCTCGTCCTTCTCCACTCCATATACATCACAGAAAGCTTTTACAAGTTCAGTGCAGTCAGGATCTGAATAGAGCTGAAGTTTCTTAGCCTCTTCGTATGCCATCTCTATTGCCTTCTCTGAAGGTCCGAATGGTGACTCATTTGTATTCAGCTTGATATACTGCATGTTCTTAGGCTGCTCGCCCGGAGTGTATGGGACAAGACTGCTGTACTTGCCGCTCATATACTTACTCATTTATTCTTCCTCCATACGGATTACCGCACTTCTTGCGTGACCGGTAAGTCCTTCTTTCCTAGCGAAATATGCTATATCTTCAGCAACCTCGGAGAGTGCCTCCTTGGTGTAATATGTGAACTGTGTCTTCTTTACGAAGTCGTCTACTGGCAGCGGATTGGAGAACTTCGCCGCACCGCTTGTAGCCAGTGTGTGATTAGGTCCTGCAAAATAGTCTCCGAGAGCCTCAGGACAATTTCTTCCGAGGAAGATTGAACCTGCGTGCCTGATGCTGTCAAGGTAGTCGAATGGATTATCAACGCAGAGCTCAAGGTGCTCCGGAGCAATCTCATTTGAAATGTCGATAACAGCCTCGAGACTGTCCGCTACGATGATTTTACCATTGTTATCGATTGATGCTCTAGCAATCTCCTCTCTCTCGAGAAGAGCAAGCTGCTTCTCAATCTCGGCCTGAACGCCGAGTGCCAGCTGCATTGAATCTGTAACCAGAACTGCGCTTGCCATCTTGTCGTGCTCAGCCTGTGAAAGCATATCAGCAGCAACATATTTTGGATTTGACTTGCCGTCTGAAGCAACAAGAATCTCACTTGGTCCTGCAATCATATCGATTGATACAACTCCGAAAACCTGCTTCTTTGCTTCAGCTACAAAGGCGTTTCCTGGTCCTACGATTTTGTCAACCTTTGGTACTGTCTCAGTTCCGTATGCAAGAGCTGCAATTGCCTGTGCTCCACCTGTCTTGAAGATTCTTGTAACACCTGCGATTGAAGCTGCTGCAAGGATTACAGGGTTGATTCTGCCGTCCTTGTCAGGAGGAGTTACGATTACAACCTCTTCGCAGCCTGCGATAACTGCAGGAATTGAATCCATGAGAACTGTTGAAGGATAAGCTGCTGTACCGCCCGGAACATATAGGCCGGCTCTGTCTACAGGTGTAATCTTCTGTCCGATTACTACGCCTTCCTTATCTTCAAGTCTGAAGCCCGTTCTCACCTGCTTCTCGTGGAAGCGTCTGATATTTGCTGCCGCCTTCTTGAGAACTTCGATAAACTCAGGCTCAACGCAGGCGATGGCCTCGTCGATTTCTGCCTGAGTAACCTCAAGTGAATCGAGATCTGCACCGTCGAACTTCTTCGCATACTTCCTGAGTGCAGCATCACCGTTTGCTCTTACATCATTGATAATATCTGTGACGATTGCCTCAACATTCACTGTCTGCTCCGCTCTTGCGAAAATCTCACTGTTAGGCACTTCACCGTATTTCATAATCTTAATCATCTGTCTTACTCCGCATCTACCAGCTTAGCCAGCTCTCTGAGAAGTCTCTCGACGCTCTCGTTCTTGAACTTGTAACTTGACTTGTTAGCAATTAATCTTGCACTGATTGGGAAAATTTCTCTCTTTACTTCGAGATTGTTCTCTCTCAGTGTTGTTCCTGTCTCAACGATATCCACGATAACATCGGAAAGTCCTAGAATCGGTGCGATTTCGATTGAGCCATTAAGGTGAATTATATCAATATCTCTACCTCTAGACGAGTAGTATTCTCTTGCTGTCTTGGCGAACTTTGTTGCTACTCTGAGAGTTCTGTCAGGATCATCCTCATAGTTCTTAGGTCCTGCAACTGCCATTCTGCACTTGCCAACCTTCATATCGAGGAGCTCGTAGATTTCAGGCTCATACTCGAGCAGGATGTCCTTGCCCGCAACACCTACATCCGCTGCGCCACGCTCAACATAGATTGCAACGTCAGAAGGTTTTACCCAGAAATATCTTACGCCCGCTTCTTCATTCTCGAAGATGAGCTTGCGATTGTCCTCTTTAATTGACGGGCACTCATATCCGGCCTTCTCGAACATCGCATATACCTTCTCGCCGAGTCTTCCCTTTGGGAGTGCTACGTTGATCATCTTGCGCTCGGCTTCTCTTGAAGCGATGAGCTCAGCATACTCGAGGCTCTCGTAATTGTCCTTTGAAACAACTCTGTCGAGCACGTCCATATTAATAGCGAAGCCGATACCCTTAGCCTTGCGCTTCATCTTTGAAAGCAGCTTGTCATACTGTCCGCCGGAAAGCACGCTTCCCGGAACGCCTTCAACAAAGCCCTTGAAAATAATACCGTTGTAGTATGACATATCGCCTACTACCGAGAAGTCTATTCTGATCTGTGCCTTGACATCTTCGTCTAAGGATTCGATTGTTCTGATAAAAGCATCTGCTTCTGCACTTACTCCGTTCTCTGCGGCGAACTTCTTCAGCTTAGGCACTACTTCGTCAACAGCGCCATAGATTAATATGAGTTCAGCTAATGCCTTGCAGGCTTTCTCATCGAGTTCATACTTGCTGCAGAGCTCTGAAATTCCGTGAATATTCTTCTCTTCGATACACTTGAGAATCTGCTCGTTGACCTTTCCGGAATCAGTCAGCTCATCGATGAGCTTTGACAGAATATCGAGGTTGGATACATCGAGAACAGCTTTGCTCTCGCATACCTCAAGGCTTTTTACCGCGAGCTTGAGCATCTCTGCAACTTCCTCATCCTCGACATCTCCGATGCACTCAACACCCACCTGCATAATCTCCTTGAATGCATCAGTTCCCTTTGCAACTCTGTATACATTCTCGTTATAGTATAGCTTCTGAACTGAGCTTTCTGTATAATTTTTAGTTGTGCCTATACTGTTGGTGCTGTTCTTGATAATAGAAAGGGTCACATCCGGCTTAAGCGCCATCAGTTTGCCATTTGTATCGGTAAAAGTGATTACTCTGTCGGAGAGCAGGAAGTCTCGGTTCTTCCCGTAAAGATCGTACTCCTCGAACTTGCTCATCTTGTATGGTACATATCCGTGCTCAGCATATATCAGTCTGAGTTCAAATATCATTCTTTCTGTGCTGCTTAATACATCGCTGTATTTAAATCCCATCTCTGTCTCCTTAATTACTCAAAATATATAAAAAACAGTGCCTGAGCACTTTACTTTATTACTTTAGCACTTTAGCATACTAAAGTCAACGTATGGAGCTTATTTTTTCCTTTTTTACACAAAAAACCTGCCTTTTGAGGCAGGCTTTAATGCTATTTGAACAGTTTCTTAATAACTCTTGCCTTCGTCCTGTGGTTCTGCTCCTTTAAGTCTGAAGACCATCTTCAGCGGATTGTGGTCAGACCACTTGAATTCATAATCAAGAGTCTCTGCCTTAACAACCTCTATATTATCCGATACAATTATGCCGTCAATTGTTGATACATATGTTCTGCCTTTTTTGTATGGTTCATCGCAATCTCTGCAGCTTGGAACCGGATTCTTTCTGTCTGTTGTGCTGACAATACTGAATCCTTCGGGCAGCATCTCCGTCTTGAAAGCCTTAGCCCAGTCTCTTGTTTCCTCATTCCCGAAGATTCTATCGGAATCTCCGTTCATATCCTTATTGAAGTCTCCCGCGCAGATTACATAATTACCTGCTTCGTACTCCTTCTCTATCTGTTCACATATTTCTTCAATCTGGCTATCCGCAATTGTTGGATCAGTAGTATATGCCGAAAGGTGCAGATTGATTACAACCAGTTCCTTGCCATCTTCTGTATCATATCTGACAATGTCATAACAGCGGTCAAGATCAATAAGCTTCGCAAAATCAGTCTGGATAGGCAGCTGTTTTCTCAGGCTTGACTGCATCTCATACTTTGAAAGAGACAGCAGGCCCGACTTTGATGCACCATGAGGTTTGAATATTGGGTACATAAGATATGGTGAATCGTAATTCTGCGCAAAAGTATTAGAATATGTGCTTAATTCGTCCTTAACTATCTCCGCCTCATCTACATGGTAGGCTCTGGTTGAGTCAATATCAACCTCCTGCATATTGTAGAAATCCGCGTCACTCTTCTTCATATCCGCCACGATATGCTCCATGCTTTCTTTTACCGCATCCTCAGAACGCGCACGTGATTCCTTACCGCCGTCCATAAAGAATGAAAAATCCTGCAGATAAGCTGCAAATCCTATATTCCAGCTCTGCAGTGTAAGATTCTTATCAAGAGGCACCGTCTCAACTGCCTCATACGGATTGCTCACCTCGCACTGCTTATTGTCCTCTATTCGATGATAATCAATGAATACATATGCAACATATGACCCTGCAAGCAGGACAAAAAGCAACAGCAGCATAATAATTATCTTAAGCGCCTTGCGAATACCGGTTTTCTCCCTGTTTTCTTCTTTTACTCTTGCCATACCGTCCCCCCTTACAGTTCAATACCTGTCACATCAACCAGCTTGAAGGTTGCCAGTTCTTCATCAGTAGGCGCTTCTTCCCCTGCAATTCTGTTAGCCTGCTCAACTACAGCCTTCTCGAAGAAGTTGCGCACATCCCTCGCATTAGCGTATTTCTCATCTCTGTTGTTATATCTCTCGGTAAAAAAGTTTCTGGCATATTCGAGGGCTTCCTCGTCAGCCTCGTATCCATTCTTCTTGCACTGCGATTTGAAAATCTCGAAAAGTTCCTCCGGCTTGTAATCATCGAAGTAAATGAATTTGTTAAATCTCGATCTGAGCCCCGGATTTGATGCCAGGAAAGCTTCCATAAGCTCAGGATATCCTGCAACGATGACAGCCATGTCATCCCTGTTGTCTTCCATTGCTTTGAGAAGAGTATCCACTGCTTCCATTCCGAAATCGTTACCATCCTTGTTGGCAGTGAGTGCATAAGCCTCATCGATAAAAAGCACTCCGCCTATCGCTTTCTTTATTACTTCGGATGTCTTTATTGCGGTCTGACCCACATATCCGCTTACAAGGCCCGAGCGATCAACTTCAACTAGATGACCTTTCGAAAGAACCCCTATTCTGCAGTAAAGCTTGGACAGAAGACGCGCAACTGTAGTTTTGCCCGTTCCCGGATTACCCGAGAACACAAGGTGCAGTGATACATCCACTTCCTTCATTCCTCGTTCTTCTCTCATCTTCATAACCTTCACGAGGTTGATAAGAGAGTTAACGTCTTCTTTGACTTTCTCAAGGCCTACCAGAGAGTTGAGTTCTTCCATAAGCTCTTCAAGGGTACCGAAATCCTCCTGCACTTCGCTTCCTGCAACCTGTGCAGAAGCAGCCGGAGCTGCTGTTCCTGCTCCATCGCCTGCAGGCTGTACGCTCGCCTTGAACTCCTCATCATTTGCCTCATAATATGTCTGCATCGCCGTGAGAATTGATGAGAGACTCTGCTCTTCCTTTTCGCTTATATAGTCATCGCAGCCGAGGAACTCGCGACCTATCATACTGAAAAAGCTGTGCATTGTCAGGCAGGTTGCCTCGCCATGCGGAATCTTTCTCTTATATCTTAGATTATCTGCATTGACTACTATCTTCATAAAGATAGGAACGTTTGTCTCTATCCCAGCTATATTTGCATCATTCTTTACTATGCGTTCAAGGTCCCTGGTGCTGTAGTCGTAGTTGAGATACTCATTGATAAACTGAACTTCCTTCTCATTGCATCCACTGTCTACAGTTGCAAGATATGCAAGAAGTTTAAGTGTCTCTGAGCGAAAAATATCATAGCTTGTCTTCCTTGATGTCGGTACGAGTGCTTTAATTCCAAGCCCGCTGTCATCGAGGCTGTCACAGAGCATCTTAATTGTAACTATTAAACTTTTATCCATCATTGCCTTGTGTCCTTTGCATAGTTCTATACAATGATATTATACTACACCACAGATGTATCTGAACAGATACCCTGCACCATTACTTGCCAAAAAAAGAACTACTGCATTGCTGCAGTAGTTGCTTTTCTTAATAAATCTTTGCTGAAAGAATCTTATTTGTACTCTTCCCAGTGATTTGATCTGAGAGCTCTGAGCGCACCAAGTGCAAGAGCCTCCATCTCAGCTTCTCCAGGGAATCTGTAGATTGGAGCAATCTTTTCAACATAGCTTGCGATCTCCTTGCAGAATCTCTCGCTGTATGCCATTCCACCTGTGAATGCGATACCGTCAACATCGTACTGAAGTACTGCTGACATAGCGCCGATGTCCTTTGCGAGCTGGTAAGCGATTGCCTTGAATGCTCCCATCATCTTCTCATCGCCATCATCAAATGCTGCGTTCTCTACAGTTCTGAAATCCTTTGTTCCTGTGTATGAGTATACACCTGCCTCCTGGCCGATGATTCTCTTAACATCCTTCTTTGTCATACCTTCCTTGAAGCAGAGGTTAACAAGAGCGTTAGCTGGAAGAGCTCCACCTCTATCCATACCCATAGCACCGTCGTCCTTTACGTTGTTTACATCAACAACTCTGCCCTTCTTGTGAGCTGCTACTGATACACCACCGCCGAGGTGAACAACTACGAGGTTGAGATCCTCATATGGCTTGCCGATAGCATCTGCGCACTTACGTGCTACAGCCTTCTGGTTAAGAGCGTGGAAGAAGCTCTGTCTCTCGAAACCAGGAAGGTTGAGTCCTGAGTATCTAGCTACTGGCTCGAACTCATCAACGCATACAGGGTCTACGAAGAATGCAGGGATACCTACTGTGTCAGCAAGCTCCTTTGAGATGTAAGCTCCGAGGTTAGCAGCGTGCTCGCCGTAAGGAGGGTTCTTGATGTCCTCGATAACAGCATCATTTACCTTGTATGTTCCTGAAGAAATGTGCTTGAAGAGTCCGCCTCTTCCTACGATTGCGTCAAAGTCTGCAAGCTTGTATCCGTTCTCCTCTACTACCTTGAGGATAGCGTCCTTACGGAAGTCAAGCTGTGCAACAACGTTCTCATACTTTGCGATTTCTGCAGCATCGTGGTCGATACCAACCTTGATGAGTTCCTTCTCATCCTCATATACTGCAATCTTTGTTGAAGTAGCACCTGGGTTGATTACAAGAATTTTCATTGGGTGAAATTCTCCTTTCGCGTTCATCTTAATTTCTTGTTCTTGTTTGTGTTCCCTGCATTGCGCAGGGTGACATTGTATGGTAAAGAATCATAAAGATTCCTTATCAGCTTTAAGTATTATTCTACTCCTCTTCGAGTCTTGCAACAAGCTGTCCTGACTTAACGCTGTCGCCTTCCTGGACATAGACTTTCTCAACAACTCCATCTCTTGTCGCGATAACGTTTGTCTCCATCTTCATTGCCTCGATGATAGCTACAGGCTGGCCTGCTTTTACCTCATCGCCCTTTGCAACGAGCACCTTGATGATAGTTCCCGGAATATTAGCTCCGATTTCGGATGTATCCTCAGCATTCGCATACTGAATCTCTGTAGCACCTACTGATCTTGTCAGAGCCTGCTTGTCCTTGATGCTTATGACTCTTCTGTTGCCGTCTACTGTAAAAGTAAGATCTCTGTTTCCGGCTTCATCTGCTTCGCTGATGCTCTCGAGTGTGATAACCATTGTGTTACCCTCCTTGAGAGTAATCTCTGCAGTCTGACCTACAGATACTCCGTGGAAGAAGATGTCACTTCCCATGTTGCGGAAGTCGCCCTGCTCTCTTACCTTCTTGATGTAGTCGTCGAATACCTTTCCGTACATTGCGTATGAGCTCTGCTCCTGCTCTGTACCCTCAAGTCCGAGGTCATCTACGATGTGAGCCTTGATAGCGTTGAAATCATCCGGTGGCAGAAGCTCTCCTGGTCTGCAAGTGATAGGTGTCTTGCCCTTGAGTACAACTTTCTGAAGCTCCTCAGGGAATCCGCCCTCAGGCTGTCCCATCATACCCTCAAAGTATGTTACTGCTGAATCTGGGAAGTCGAAGTTAGCACCTTTCTCAACGATGTTCTCAGGTGTCAGCTCGTTCTGAACCATAAAGATAGCAAGGTCGCCGACAACCTTTGATGATGGTGTAACCTTGATGATGTCGCCGAGCATCTTGTTAACCTCAACGTACATATCCTTAACCTCGTCGAACTTGTATCCGATTCCGAAGCTCTCTACCTGTGGCTTGAGGTTGGAGTACTGGCCTCCAGGAATCTCAAGTCTGTATATTTCAGCTGTTGTAGCCTTAAGATCTGACTCAAATGAATCATAGATAGGTCTTACATCTACCCAGTAATCTGATACTCTCTGGAGTCCTCTTGCATCGAGGCCTGTATCTCTGTCACTGTTCTCAAGGGCAGCGATAATTGAGTTGAGAGCAGGCTGTGATGTGAGTCCTGACATTGAGTTGAATGCTGCATCTGCGATATCAAGTCCTGCTGAAGCAGCCATCAGGATAGTTGCAACACCGTTACCAGATGTATCATGTGTGTGGAGGTGGATAGGAATTGAAATCTCATCCTTGAGTGCCTTAATCAGCTTGTATGCTGCCATTGGCTTGAGAAGACCTGTCATATCCTTGATTCCAAGGATGTGTGAACCTCTTCTCTCAATCTCCTTAGCAAGCTCTACATAATACTTCAGGTTGTACTTTTCTCTTGACTCATCCAGGATATCTCCTGTATAGCACATTGCAACTTCTGCAATCTTGCCCTGGTTCAGAACCTCATCGAGTGAAACCTCAACGCCCTTCATCCAGTTAAGTGAGTCGAAAATTCTGAATACATCGACTCCTGCATCTGCTGAGTCCTTTACGAACTTGCGGATTGTGTTATCCGGATAATTCTTATATCCTACGGCATTTGCTCCTCTAATGAGCATCTGCATAAGTACATTTGGAATCTGGTTGCGGAGTGTCTCGAGTCTCTCCCATGGATCCTCATTCAGGAATCTCATAGCAACATCGAATGTAGCTCCGCCCCACATCTCGTATGAGAACATGTCCTTGCCGTAGTAAGCCATAGCAGGAGCAATCTTCTCCATATCCTTTGTTCTTACTCTTGTAGCAAGAAGTGACTGCTGTGCGTCTCTGAGTGATGTATCTGTGAGAAGCAGCTTCTTCTGATTGAGAGCCCAGTCTGCAAGACCCTTTGCACCTCTCTCGTCAAAAATCTGCTTTGTACCCTTGAATTCAGGGATTGCGCTCATATCAACTTCAGGAATTACAGGCACATTGAAGCTTGTCACAATACCCTTAGTCTCGTTGACCACCTTGTTGCCAAGGAACTCGAGAACCTGCTGCTCTCTGTTAGTAACAGTTCTGATATCGAGAAGCTCAGGATTATCTGCGATGAATCCTGTGTTGCACTCACCCTTTACAAACGTTGGGTGGTTAAGCACATTGAGAAGGAATCCGATGTTGGTCTTAACACCCTCAATCTTCATCTCCTTAAGCGCTCTTACCGCCTTCATTACAGTCTCGTTGAATGTTCTGCCGTGTGCGCAGATTTTAACGAGAAGGCTGTCATAGTAAGGCGAGATAACTGATCCAGTGAATCCGTTACCACCGTCAAGTCTGATACCGAAACCTGCAGCACTTCTGTATTCAGTGATAGTTCCTGTATCCGGTGCAAAATTATTTGCAGGATCCTCTGTTGTTACACGGCACTGAATTGCATAACCGTTAATCTTGATATCATCCTGGCTCTTGATAGCAATCTCATCTGAATCGAGAGCATATCCCTCTGCAACCAGAATCATAGCCTGTACAAGGTCAACGCCTGTTACAAGCTCAGTAACAGTGTGCTCAACCTGGATTCTTGTATTCATCTCGATAAAATAGTGATTACCGTCCTTATCAAGGAGGAACTCTGCTGTTCCTGCACTTCTGTAATCTACAGCCTTTGCAATCTTAATCGCATCGTTGCAGATAGCCTGTCTCTGCTCATCGTTGATGCAGAGTGAAGGTGTAAATTCGATAACCTTCTGGTGTCTTCTCTGAACAGAGCAGTCTCTGTCGAAGAGATGAACAACATTGCCGTACTTATCTCCGAGGAGCTGAACCTCAATGTGCTTAGGCTCTTCGATATATTTCTCAATGAAAATCAGGTCGCTTCCGAATGCCTTGATTGACTCGCTCTGTGCGCTTCTGAACTGCGGAAGAAGTTCCTCATCGCTTCTTGCAATTCTCATTCCTCTTCCGCCGCCTCCGTTAGCAGCCTTCAGCATTACCGGATATCCTGTCTTGTTAGCAATCTCAAGAGCCTCTTCTTCTGACTTGATTGCTGCATCAACACCAGGAATAGTAGGAACCCCTACGCTCTCTGCAACAAGCTTTGACTGAATCTTGTCGCCGAGCTTGTTCATCATCTCATGTGTAGGTCCGATAAAAGCAATTCCGTTATCTTCGCATGCTTCTGCAAAGCTTGCATTCTCTGCGAGGAATCCGTATCCCGGATGGATAGCATCGCAGCCCTTGCTCTTTGCAAGTCTGATAATCTCATCGATATCGAGATATGCATCAATAGGGCTCTTTCCTGCGCCGATTTCATACGCTTCGTGCGCCTTTGTTCTGAAAAGTGAATTCTTGTCTTCCTCAGAATAGATTGCAACTGTTGTGATTCCAAGTTCTCTGCAAGCTCTGATGATTCTTATTGCAATTTCGCCCCTGTTGGCAACCAGAACCTTCTTGAATGTCTTTATTTCTGACATATCGTTCTCCCTTCTAACCTCTAATCCCTTCCTGATCTTCTTCTTTCGAGCTCATGAAGCAGCTTCTTTCGGATTCTGATATCCTCAGGAGTTACTTCTACAAGTTCGTCTCTGTTAATAAATTCGAGAGCTTCCTCAAGTGTAAAAGTTCTCGGTGGCGTGAGCTTGATAGTATCGTCTGAGCCTGCAGCTCTCATGTTACTTACTCTCTTCGCCTTGCATGGATTAACCACCATGTCTTCACTTCTTGAGTTCATTCCCACAATCATTCCCTCATATACATGAGTTCCCGGCTCGACGAACATCTGAACTCTTTCCTGTATGTTGAAAATCGCATAAGGAGTACAGTTTCCTTCCTCCTGTGCAATCGCAACTCCGTTGATTCTGTCCGGAATATCTCCCTTCCATGGTTCGAAGCCTTCAAATCTTCTTACCATGGTTCCTTCACCGTGAGTATCATTGATGAACTCACTTCTGTAACCCATAAGTCCTCTTGTAGGAGCAGTATAGATGATTCTTGAATAACCGTTACCCTCACTCATCATCTGCTTCATAAGACCTTTTCTGAGGTTAAGTTTGCTGATTACTGAACCTGTATACTCATCCGGTACACTTACAACCACTTCCTCAACAGGTTCAAGCTTCTCACCATTGTCTCCGCGCTTAACGACTACCTCCGGCTTGGATACTGCAAGCTCATATCCCTCTCTTCTCATGTTCTCGATGAGAATTGAGAGATGAAGCTCTCCTCTGCCTGATACCTTGAATGAATCAGTTGAATCCGTAGGCTCAACAACAAGTCCGACATTTACCTCAAGTTCTTTCTCGAGTCTCTCCTTGATATGTCTTGATGTGACATATTTACCGACCTTGCCGGCGAACGGTGATGAGTTAACCATGAAGTTCATCGAAAGAGTAGGCTCCTCGATATGAATCATCTCCATTGCTTCAGGACAGTCAGAATCACAGATTGTCTCTCCAATGGATATATCAGATATACCTGATACAACGACGATATCTCCGCATTCAGCTTCTTTAACTGCTACTCTGCTGAGTCCCTTGTACGAGAATACCTGATTAATCTTTGTTCTCTCTTCTGTGCCGTCAGCTTTCATAACGACTACCTGCTGCGCCTCTTTGAGAGTTCCTCTTGTGATTCTTCCGATTCCAAGTCTTCCGATGTAGTCATCATAAGCAAGTGATGATACCTGCAGCTGAAGAGGTTCTTCATTTCTGTCAGGGTATGTATCGCAGTGCTCTACAATTGTCTCAAGAAGGGGTGAAATATCAAGTCCGCCGAATCCCTTAGGGCTCTTCTTGAGCTTAGCCGCACCTTCACCGACTACGATTCCTTCAACTTCCTCAGGGTCTCTTACTGCGATTCCCTGTCTTGCAATTCCATAGAGGATTGGGAAGTCCAGCTGCTCATCGTTAGCTTCGAGATCCATAAAGAGCTCATATACCTCGTCTACCACCTCATCGATTCTAGCGTCCTTCTTATCGATCTTATTGATGAAGAGGATTGGGTTAATGCCCTGCTCGAGAGATTTGTTAAGAACGAATCTTGTCTGAGGCATTGGTCCTTCGCTTGAATCTACAAGGAGAATAACCGTATCAACAGTCTTCATGATACGCTCAACTTCTGAACTGAAATCTGCGTGACCCGGAGTATCTACGATGTTAATCTTATAGTCCTTATACATGATTGAGCAGTTCTTGGAATAGATTGTAATTCCACGCTCTCTCTCAATCGCATCACTGTCCATTACACAGTCAACAACTTCCTCATTATCTCTGAAAACCTGTGACTGGTTGAGCAGTGCATCTACCAGTGTTGATTTGCCCGCATCAACGTGCGCAATTACCGCAATATTAATTATTTTCTGTTTATCTGCCATTTCTATCTTTTTCTCCCCTGACCGCGTCTGTTATGACGAATCATTGCATTATATGAATCCTCCATAGTTCTCGTAAATGCCTTGATAAATCTGGCATAGTCAATAGAACTGAGTTTCCTGTTAAGATTTCTGTCTGCATGTCCCTCTATGTCATCTGAATACCACTTTGGCTCCGGTACATTCAGCCATCTGAATGTCTTCGCCCATGTCTCAAGTCCGGAGAAAACAAATGCATATGGGAACATCTCATAGTAATAGTCAGGGTCTTCCTTATACAGAGGTTCAACATCTGTCCATTTCGCTCTGTATATGAACTTCCTGAGCTGGTTGAGCTTCATTACAAGCTCAGCATTTCCTTTACCTCTTGCTGTCATTATTACGCAGAAGAACATCGCAAGTACAGCAAGCGCAAATGCGGCAAGACCCACGAGAATCATTCCGCTGACCTCTACAAAGATATATATAGGGCTGCCTACTACTGCCGCATAAATCAGAACATATATACCCATCGATATATAGTAATGCTGATTATCTATATCATACTTCGTAACTTCTCTTGCGCAGATAAGCATCAGCGATGCCGCCGTAAGAACTGCAAAAATGATAGGCTGTGTGAGGCTTATATCTATATACTGATATACCGCTGTGAGCACCGGAATGCTTCCGACAGCTAAGGAAATCAGAAGAATGCAGATAAGTCTGAAATACCTTGACAGTGATGTGCTTGCCGCCATCGCCTCGTCCGCATAACCCGCTTCAATGTCATATCTGGCATTATGCACAACCTGTCTGAGTCTTGTTCCAAGATCATCCATGTCGATTGAACGGTTCTCATATATTCCTTCGAAAAGCGTATTGTAAGCTGATCGGATATATCTCTCCTCGTTCTTAGGGTCTTCATTTCTGAAGAATCTGTACTTCTTAGGCTCATATTCCGAAATTCTGATGTAGCCCTTTGTTGCCATATACAGTATCAGCGCAACAATATCTCTGATCTTCACCTTGCCTTCGTATATGTATGTGATATCCGAAGGTGCTACTCCCTCAATCGGCTTCCTCTCGACAGACTTCTTGTACTTAGGATCTCTGCCTCCTATGAGCCATAATACGAAGCTTATTATTACAACAGCCAGAAGGATTCCGGCAATTGCATATCCTGCCCATGTATTATCAAGTGCACCCTTCCAGTAATCATCCGGAAGCTGTGCCTTGAGAGTTACAGAGTAGTTCTCAGGAATTCTCTCGCCCGTAATAATTACAGTCTTATCCGCTTCACTCGCCTTGTAGTTGAGTTTTGCTGATTCGCCCGCAATTCCGAACTGACCTCCGTAGTACTGCATGTCATCCCATGGGAAATCATCCGGGAAGAATACTTTAATCTCTACATTTCCGATAGGCACTCTCCACTCAGGTAAAAGCGCATCATAGTAGAACATGTCGTACTCATCATTTCTCTCAGCGAATTCTTTGATTGTAAAATTCACTCGATATGTGTGGTTTCCCTTCTTAAGCGCTTTCGGATCAGTTATCGTCAGGCTTCTTCTTCCTTCAGTCTTCTGAACAGTGTTCTTTACATTCTGAACCTTTATATCTGTAACCTGGAAATTACCTGAAGGCAGTGCAAACTCAAGTTTGTCCAGTCTTTCCGGAATATTAACCTTGATTGTCTCCTGCACCTTATAGCTGTGATTCTGGTAAACATTTGCAAGAACATTGTAACTGACCAGCTCGTATGCCATATTATCCGCAGCAGAAACATTCTCAACATTTCCTGCAGCCGGGCACAATACGAAAAGCAGCGCCGCTGTAATAACAATAACGAACTGTATGCATATTTTTCTGATGTATAACTTGGTTATTTTCATCTCAAAACTCTTTTCTATATTTTGGCTGGAGTCATAGTCCTCCATTTAGCCATAATCTAATGTATTATACTACAAACATCATCAATTTTCAATGAGATACCCCCTGCTCTTTAGTGTCTCTTTGGTGTTGAAAGCCCTGTTTTCTCGGTGTAGAATGAGAACATATCAGTAGATATTTACAAAGTTATCAGATACAGGAGATTACTATGAAAAGAACAGAATATATCAGCTGGAACGAATATTTTATGGGGGTATCGGTTCTTGCAGGCAAGAGAAGCAAGGATCCTAACACTCAGGTTGGCGCATGCATAGTTGATAACAACAACGTTATCCTCTCAACAGGCTACAACGGTTTTCCAAAAGGCTGTTCAGACGATGTCTTCCCATGGGACAGAGAGGCCGAGAAAGCAGAAGATACCAAATATCCATATGTAGTTCACGCAGAACTCAACGCTATACTCAATGCGGGCGGCAAGTCACTGAGAGGTTCAAGAATCTTTGTTGCGCTTTTCCCTTGCAATGAGTGCGCAAAAGCCATCATCCAGTCAGGTATCAGCGAAGTAGTATATCTTTCTGACAAATATGACGGAACACCAATGAACATCGCATCAAAGACTATGCTCAAGGCAGCTGGAGTAAAGCTCACACAGTTTGTCCCTGACGCAGAATCCATCACTCTTAATTTCAGATAAGATTTCAAACAAATGGAGGTAGGCAAAATGAAACTTGTAATTACTGCCCCACGCGGCAAGATGGGTAAGCTTATCACTCTCATCGCAGCAGAGCGCGAAGGTATTGAAATTGTTGGAGGTCTCGGACCTAAAGGTCGCGACTATATCGGTCAGGACATCGGTGAGGCTGCCGGTATCGGAAATAAAGTCGGCGCACCTGTATATGACTCAATCGAAGACATCATCGATGCATGTGACTGCGTAATTGATTTCTCAACAGTCGAAGAGGCAATGCACATCCTCGATGTATGTAAGGCAAAAGGAAAGGCTCTCGTATGCGGAAGCACAGGATTCACCGATGAGCAGAGACAGTCATTCGCTGACGCAGGCAAGGATATTCCTGTAATGCTTGCAGCCAATACCTCAAGAATGGTTAATGTTATGAGCAAACTCCTCGCTACAGCAGCAAAAGCGCTCGGCGAGACCTGCGACATCGAGATTCTCGATATGCATGATGCAAAGAAGCTCGACTCTCCTTCCGGCACTGCAAACGAGATGAGAGAGACCATCATCAATGCTATCGGAGAAGAGCGTGAAGCTAAGTACGGAAGAGGTCCAGGCAGAGATCCTCGCGATGAGATTGAAATCGGCCACCATTCAATGAGAGGCGGAGATACTCCATCAAGCCACATCGTATACTTCATGGGCAATGGTGAGCGCCTCGAGATTGCACACCACTCAATCAACTGGAAATGCTTCGCAAGCGGCGCTGTTGATGCAGCTCAGTGGCTCGTTAAGCAGCCAAAGGGCAGCTACGTAATCAGCGACTGCATCGAGCTGTAGGAGATTCATCCGATTACATTTAATAAGGTTTTGTGGCATACGAACTTTAGCTTAAGCTTATGCCACATAGGCTGAGCAATCTTGCAGTTTTTTTCAAAGCAAAATCCATATAGCCACAATTTTGTGCGTAGGCAAATAGCAAGCCTGCTTGTGCAACAAAATCAGGGAAAATACGGGGAACTTGCTTTTCTTCAAGCAACAGAAAAGGGCTCTTCATTGATATGCGTCCGGAATTCCGGGTACTTATCACGAAACGACAGCCCTTTTTGCTATGCAATTATGTATTTATTATGTATTCTGAGCCCCTACTCTGCGGCAAAGCGTCTTATTATGCTCTGCGCTGCTTTTATTCCGTCGCATGCAGCTGATGTGATTCCGCCGGCATAGCCCGCACCTTCACCAGCAGGATAGATACCGCGTATATTGCTCTCGCAATCAGCATTTCGGAGAATTCTGATTGGCGAGGAGCTTCTCGTCTCAACAGCCGTTATTACTGCAGTCGGCATATCATAGCCACGAATCTTTTTAGCGAAGAAAGGTACTGCTTCCCTGATTGCCTCCGATGCAAACTCAGGCATTGACGCGATTACAGCCTCGGCACTTCCATTTAGGAAATCTTCCATTGAACAGGATGGGGATTTGTAATTGCGGCCTCCATTCTCGAATGCAAGGCGCTCATATTTCTCCTGGAAGCGTACTCCCGCAAGAGCATCGTCTCCGTCAAAATCAGAAGTTCTTACATCGCAGAGTATACCGCTGTTTGCGGTACCACTGTCTCTTCTACGGTTACTCATTCCATTAACTGAAATCTCACCTTCACTGTTCGTGCAGACAACTACCTCTCCACCCGGACACATACAGAACGAATATACACCTCTGCCATTGCTTGCATGATATGCCAGCTTGTAGTCAGCAGGTGGAAGTCTGTCCTCATCACCGTACTGAGCCCTGTCAATAATCTCCTGCGGATGCTCCATACGAACACCGATTGAGAAAGGCTTCTGCTCTATCTCCATCCCGAGTTCATTGATGACTTTGAAAGTATCCCGCGCACTGTGTCCAAGTGCAAGAATCAGAGCGTTAGTGTCGATTCTCTCAGAACCATCAGCTCCTCTAAGCTCAATTCCGCAGATCTCACCGTCCTCAACAAAAAATTTCTCAAGCCTGGTTCCAAATCTCACCTCACCGCCAAGCGAGATAATCTCTTTGCGAAGGTTCACTATTACTTTCCTCAGCACATCTGTACCGATATGCGGTCTGTGAAGATACATGATATCCTCACCGGCACCTGCTGCGCAGAAATCCGCAAGCACCTGTCTGATATGACCGTTACGGATTCCGCTTGTGAGCTTGCCGTCTGAGAAAGTTCCTGCGCCGCCCTCACCAAAAAGCATATTCGATTCAAGCTTCAGCTCTCCACCTTCGCGAAAAGCCTCGACATCTGCAACACGCTGGTCCATAGCCGCACCTCGTTCAATGACAAGAGGACTGTATCCCCTGCGCGCAAGTTCAAGCGCTGCAAAAATCCCGCATGGTCCGAAGCCGACAATAACCGGTCTGCCGTTGAGTTTCTCGGTGCCGGGAACAGGTTCTGCCGGATTCTCTTTTGCTTCATTGACGAGCATCAGCTGGTTGGCCTTGAGTCCCTTCATCTTAGGGTCAAGTCTGCGCTCGCACCAGAAATCGACTGTATAGACAAGTCTTATGTCGGACTTGTTTCTCGCGTCAATTGATTCGCGTCTGAGTTCCCAGTCAGTAATCGAGCCCGGCTTGAGTCTGAGCTTTTTCTCAATCATGCAGGGCAGTCTGTCCTTAGGTTCCCCAATATTAAGTTTCAGTTCATTTATTCTGTAATGCATATATCTCTATTCCGCAGCAGCTCTGCCTGCCTTCATTCCGCTAATCCACGCATAAGTCAGATTGTAACCGCCGCAAGGGCCGTCATAATCCGCTAGTTCGCCGACCACATAAAGTCCCGGAACAAGCTTCGACTCACAGGTCTCCTCATCAAGTTCGGAAAGTGCAATACCGCCCGAAGTACACTGAGCATCCTTCCATCCTTTTATCGCTGAAGGTCTGAATGAAAGCGCATTAACACACTTCGCAACTGCATCAAGCTCATCATCAGTCAGTTCAGCAATCATTCTTTCACAATCGATTCCTGTTCGTTCAAGCACGTATGTCGCAATCGCTTCTTTTAGCACTCCTCTAAGCAGAGTCTCCGCAGTCTCGCCCTGCTCATAAGTCTCAGTGCGTCTCATCTCTTCGGCACGTCTTGTCTCGAGAAAAGCTCTGATATCTCCATCGTAGAGCTTGAGCTGAATCTCGAACATGCTGAGGTCTCTGCTGCCGCTTCTCATATAACGTGTCATATTGAATACGCAGATGCCGGAAAGTCCGTAGCGCGTGAACTGAATCTCACCGCTCTCGGCGAAAATCTTTTTACCGTCCCTGAGAAGTGTCACTTCTCCGCGGGCTCTGTTGCCGCCGAGTCGTTCACAGCCCTGCTTCTCGCACTCGACTGAGGTAAGCACCGGAACAGCACTCACTACATTGTGCCCGAGCTCCCTCGCCCACCTGTATCCGTCACCGGTAGTTCCGAAAAACGGACCGGCCTTGCCTCCGCTGGCAAGCACGAGCTTCGAAGCTTCCACGCTGAAGTCCTCTGTGACACCGTCGCTTTTGCTTTCGTATGTGATTCTGAAACAGTCATCAAGCTGTTCCACCCTGCTTACGCAGGCATTATAAAACAGCTCGACACCGCACTCTTCCAGTCTGTCTGCAAAGAGTTCCGCGACATCGGCTGCCGATTCCGAATAAGGATACACGAGGCCGTTATCATATACGCGAAGCGCAAGGCCCATCCTCTCGAGGAAGGCCTTTACCTCGTCATATCCTTCTGCTTCTGTATTGGTGATATTACATCTGCCGCTTCCTGTGGCACGGAGCTTCCTTCCGACTTCATCATTCTTATCAATTACGAGTATTCTAAGCGCAGGCGCAAGCCTCGATGCCTCAAGCGCCGCTGTCATTCCCGCCGGACCGGCTCCTATTACTGCAATATCATATCTGTTCATAATTCTTTCTCTTATTAGAGTCCTGCAGCAGCTCTGAGCTCTTCAGCTCTGTCTGTCTGCTCCCACTTCATATCTGCTGCGTTGCTTCCGAAATGTCCGTAAGCAGCGAGTTTTCTGTAGATTGGCTTTCTGAGCTCGAGAGTCTTGATGATTGCGGCAGGTCTCATATCAAAGTGTGACTTGATAATCTCAACGATAGCCTCATCATCGATTTTTCCTGATCCGAATGTGTCGCAGTATACAGATACAGGCTGTGCAACACCGATAGCATACGCAAGCTCAACTTCGCATCTCTCAGCGATACCTGCAGCTACGATATTCTTAGCTATATAACGTGCCATATATGCAGCACTTCTGTCTACCTTCGTTGGGTCTTTTCCCGAGAAAGCACCGCCGCCGTGGCTTGATCTTCCGCCGTATGTATCAACGATAATCTTTCTTCCTGTAAGACCTGAGTCTCCCATAGGTCCTCCGATTACGAATCTGCCTGTTGGGTTAACAAAGTATCTTGTGTTCTCGTCGATGAGCTCAGCAGGAACGATAGGCTTGATTACATACTCGAGAAGATCTGCTCTGATCTGCTCAAGGGATGCTGAAGCCTTGTGCTGTGTTGAGATAAGAATTGTATCGATTCTCTTGATAACGCCGTCTTCGATCTCTACTGTTACCTGAGTCTTTCCATCCGGCTCAAGATAGTCAAGAGTGCCGTCTTTTCTTACCTTTGCAAGCTGCTTTGCAAGTCTGTGTGAAAGTTCAAGAGAAAGAGGCATGAGCTCCTCAGTCTCTGAGCATGCATATCCGAACATCATTCCCTGGTCGCCGGCACCGATAAGAGCAAGCTCGTCTCTGTCTGCTCCCTCTTTTACCTCGAGAGCCTCATCAACTCCCATAGCGATGTCAGGAGACTGCTCCTCGATTCTTACGATTACCTGACATGTGTTGCCGTCAAAGCAGGCCTCTTCACAGTCGTAACCGATTCCTTTTACAACATCTCTTACAACTGCCTCATAGTCTACATCAGCACTTGTTGTCACCTCGCCGAAAACCATTACAAAACCTGTCTTTGTGCAGGTCTCGCAGGCAACGTGAGCATCCGGATCCTGAGCGATGATAGCATCAAGAATTGCATCTGATACCTGGTCGCATACCTTGTCAGGATGACCCTCAGTAACTGACTCTGAAGTGAAAAGTTTTCTCATTTTATATCTGTTCCTTTCGGTTCTATTTAGCCATAAAAAAACTCCTTGCCACGCGCAAGGAGACCCTGAACTCTCCTCATCTGTCGGGACATGGCTCGATCCCGTGGGAATTGGCACCTTCACCCCCGGGTGAGGTTGCCGCGAGATCATAGGGCCCATTCCCTCCCTCGCTCTTAATGAGTTAGTACTGAACCATTATAGTCTTGAAACGGTTCTCAGTCAAGATATAAGGAGCTAGTTATTCATTTGTCAAAACCCGCTTCTGATTGGTATAATTTAATATGTATGCAGGAGGTTGCTGAATGTTAAAAGTTGTTGAAGGAAGACAGTCTGCAGGGTTCAACCATTTCGAACTGTACAGACTTAACGGAATAGAAGCTACAGAGACGAGGCTAATGGGCGTAGTCGCTCTTAAGCTGAGCTGGAAAAGCGAGAGCAGCCGAGCTGCGTTTTACCAGATAATCCATCTCGACTTCTCTGAATACGGTATCGACGATTACTTTGAGTTCGAGTGCCTGCCGGAGAATGATGATTGTGAGGAGCTTCGTGACGAGATGAAATGGCGCTGGAATGATATGACTGCAGCAATGGGCGGCCGTATCATAACGCTGCCGGCAGATATCGCTGTACGCCTCATAGATATCGCCAACGAGGTCTGGATTGCGAGCGAAATGCTTAACAAGGGCTATGATGAGAACGAGGATTTCAGACACGGAGCAATGAGACGTGTTGATCTTATGAAAAAAACTCTGCTCGAAAGCGGCGAACTCAGTGAGTCATATGCCGAAGAACTCGACGACGAGACCTGTATAGCGGCAACAGCAAAGAAGAATCTCACAACCTACGAGACCATCAACTACTTCATTATGCGACTCGTCGACCATGACTTCCCAGCCGCAGCTTTTCTTTCTGAATTCAGCATCGAAGAGCTTGAGGAATCGGATCTTACGACTTCGGAGATACAGACGCTCATCCGCAATTCTGTTTCTGCAGGTAAAAGCGGCATATATCTGAGTCGCGGGGATTCTTTTCCTTACTACTGCAAGTATGTATCGATGGGATACAGCGACTATTACTACGGTTCCCTCACGCTTGAACTTACCGGTGGTCCTCTTCAGAAAGACCGCAGGGTGCGAAGCATTGACATCGGTTTTCATAAGAAGCTTTCGGCATATGAAGCTGCGATGCTTACAAAGCGCACAGAATATATAACCGTTTATGATGTCGAAGACAGAGTGCTCAATGGTTTTGACATAAGCAATACCCCTATGCTGTGCAGAACACATCCGAAGCTCGTCGATAACGGATGGCTTTATATGCTGTACAATTCAGACAACTCTCACGTAGACAAAGCCGAGTACTATCTCAACGGTGATGTGTACGGTTCTGCACTCCTGACTATTGCAGGAGAATTCATCGTGATGAGTTACAAGCTGATGAACATATCCATGCTTGAAACCGATATCGCTGCGAGCCAGTATGCGGGCAATATGAAACTGACCGGAAGATACGATGTCAAGGATATGGTCTTCCTGACTATGTGCGAAACGACAGGAATAATGTTCAGTGACACAATCGATAAGCCGGAAGAATAAGTATGTCGATTATGTACGAAAAAAAGTTTTCTGAAACAGAAAAATAATAATTACCGTCAAATCTTGTTCTTTTTTGATGAGATAATTATCAACAGCGCGAAAACGCCCTTATTATGCGTATTACAGCGATTTTCCATATAGATTTCAACGATTGTATACTTTTTTGTCAACATAGCTATGTGGAAAACTTTAATCGCTCAACCCCAGTAATTTCAAGGGTATCCGGGCAAAAATGATTTTGTCAACAAGATTTATCCACATTTTTTTGAACACTTTTGACAGATGTTTTGTTCGTTTATGAGGATTAGTCCTCAAAGCCTTGAAATAGCAACACTTTGAGAATTTTTTGGGAGAAATATAATGCAAACAGAACGTATTTACAGAACGGACAGATACTGCAGATCTATCGATGCAGAAGTATGTGAAGTCACACAAAAAGACGGCTGTGACATCTTGGTAACTGACAGAACAGTCTTCTTCCCCGAGGGTGGCGGTCAGCCATCTGACATCGGCGAAGTTACACTTGGAGACATAACTTTTGCAGTTACATACGCATATGACGAGAGCCTCGAGGGTAATGTATATCATCTCACAGATGCTCCGGCCGGCACCTTCTGTGCAGGCGACAGCGTTTGTCTCAGCATCGACTGGGATCACAGATTCACCTGTATGCAGCGACACTGCGGCGAACACATGCTGAGTGGTGCCTTCCACAATCTGTACGGTGCTGTGAACAGGGGCTTCCATATTGGCAATGGTTATATAGCAATTGATATGGACTGCGATGGAAAGATACTCACTGCAGAAGAAATCAAGGCTGCTGAAGATATGGTGAATGCTGCAATTAGAGCCAACTACCCTGTAGATATCACTTACTATGAGAACTACGAGGCATCCAGGCACAGACCTGTACGTAAAGATGTCGAGCATGAAGGTCGCGTCTCAATTGTCACAATCGGAGACATGGATAATCCATTCGACTGCATTGCCTGCTGCGGCATCCATCCTGCGGGAACTTCTGAAGTCGGTCTGCTTGCCGTATACAGAGCTGAGCCAAACAAAGGTATGACACGTATCTTCTTCGATTGCGGCAGACCTGCACTCGAGAAACTCAGAAAGGATTACGATATCGCATATGATGTTTCAAAGAAGCTGTCATCATCAATCGAGGAGCTTCCTCATAAGCTGGAACTTCAGGCAGAGCACGAAAGTGAACTCAAAGCTCAGCTCTCTACTCTTACCGCTTACTACAAAGAAAAAGAAACAGTTTCTGCCAGAGCAGAAATTGAGAAACAGAGTGCCGATGGCATCAGAGTCCACTGTTTTGATAACGAGGTTCTGAATACAGGTGACCTTCTCAAATACGGTTTCAGACTCGCAGAAGGACTCCCTTCAGGCGAACTGCTCGTTCTCAAAGACAGGAACAGCGCAACAGTGCTGATTTTCTCGGACGGCAAAGAGCTTAAGTGCGGCGATATAATCAAGCATCATGCGGCAGATTATAACGGACGAGGCGGCGGAAGGCCTGACAACGCAAGAGCTGCTTTCAAGAATATGTCTGATGTGGATGCCTTTGCAGCGGCTCTGCCAAATATCTGTTTATAGAAAGAATCGGTTCTGTTATAATTAATAGCGTATTTCAAGGATAAGGAGATATTCTAATGGATAACAAACATATGGTAGTTACAATCGCGAGAGAGTTCGGAAGCGGCGGACACGAGATCGGTCAGATTATCGCAAACGACCTCGGGCTTGATTTCTACGACGGTGAGATTATAGCTCAGGCTGCAAAGCGCTCCGGCTACCACGAAGACTATATAAGAGAGAACGAGGAGAAAGCACCCGGACTTACATTCAGCTCTGTTTTCACCCCTATAGATACATTCCAGGAGACACCTATCGATAAGATTCAGGTTGAGGAATCTAAGCTCATCAGAGAGCTCGGTGAAAAAGGTGCATGCGTTATTGTAGGTCGCGGTGCTGACTACATCCTTAACGATATGCAGCACGTAAGTGTTTTCCTCTTTGCACCAATCGAGGACAGACTTGAAAGAGTAAAGCAGCGTTCAACGACCTACCATCTTGAAGAGGAGAAAAACGATGCAGCACTTCTCAAAGAAATCAAGCAGATGGACAAGCAGCGTCGCAAATACTACGAGTTCTATACTGATTTCAAATGGGGTGCTCGTGATACATACGACCTGCTCATTAACACAAGCAGGACAGGAATTGAGGGAGCAGCAAAGATTATCGAGACCTATATCCTCGAATGCAAAGACAAAGATCTGCTTTCAGAATAGTAATATGAAGCCTGCCGCAAGGCAACGGCATTAAGTTAGCGAAAAAGAGTTGCTGGCAATTACCTTTGAAATTTCGAGAGTGGTCCTCAAATTCAGCTTTTTAAGAAAATCCGTACCTATATGAGTAAATTCGTTTTTTTGAGGACCACTTTCAGGACCTTTTGAGCAAAAGTGCTGAAATAAGGACCAGCAAACATGAACTGCATCCTGGCAAATTGGTCCTGTTTCAAACTAAAGCCTACAATCATGGACCAGTTATTGGGACACTTTCAGAGTAATTCAGAGTAATCACAGAACATAACTGGTCCGCAATTAGCCTGAAAGAATAGTCATGGACCAGTTCAAAAGCTATAATCAATCACTGCTTATAAAAAAGGAACTGCTGCACCAAAGTGCGACAGTTCCTTTTAATCATTATACTCTCTTCAGATACTCAACCTCTGCAGGCGATAGCTTTCTGCACTGACCTGTTGCAAGCTTGCCTATTCGCAGATTGCCGAGACCCACTCTCTCAAGCTCCACAACCTCGTGGCCTATAGCCTCAAACATACGTCTTACCTGACGATTCTTACCCTCATGAATTGTAATCTCAACAAGAGTCGAATTCTTGTCGTGTTTGAGAAGCGTAACCTCTGCAGGCGATGTCTTAAAGCCTCCGATATCAACACCTCTTGCAAGCCATGCGGCTTTTGCTCTTGTAACAATGCCCACAACTCTTGCAACATAAGTCTTGTTGAACTCATGTGACGGGTGCATCAGCTTATTGGAAAGTTCACCGTCATTAGTCATAATGAGAAGTCCAGACGTATTATAGTCCAGTCTTCCAACCGGGAAAACTCTGTACTCATCAGGAACCAGCTCTGTAACAAGCGGTCTTCCTTCTTTGTCATATGTAGAAGTCACATAACCTGTAGGCTTATTCAAGAGGTAGTATACCTTCTTCGCCTCAGGCTGAATCTTAGTGCCGTTAACCTCTACGATATCTCCATCCTGCACGTGATAACCGAAACTTGTCATCACAGCACCATTTACTTTTACCTTACCAGCCTCGATAAGCTCATCAGCTTTGCGTCTGCTTGTAACACCCGCTGAGGCAATGTATTTATTAATTCTCATTCTCTTCCTCCGCATCCTCTGCGTCAAAATTCAGTGCAATCTGTTCGTGCATCTCTACGTCATCGCTGCCCCTCTTCATGTCCTCAAACTCGGCAATCTCAGGGAGATCCTTGAGTGATGTGAAGCCGAACTTCTTGAGGAACTCCTTTGTGGTTCCATATACCAGAGGTCTTCCGACGCCCTCAGATCTTCCGACAACCTCTACAAGATTCTTCTCAACGAGACCGTCGATTACTCTCTCACTCTTGATTCCTCTAATTGAATCAATTTCACCTCTTGTTACAGGCTGGCGATATGCAACGATAGCCAGAACTTCAAGAGCCGCCTGTGAAAGTCTCTTTACCCTTACAGGTGTGCAGAGCTTCTTGATGAAAATCTCGTTCTCGATATGTGTTACGAAGCCGAAGGAATCCTCAACCTGTCTGATGCGGACGCCTCTTCCCTCCTGCTCGTATTCAGCCTGAAGCTCCTTGAAGAGCTCTCTCACTTCGTTCTTGTCTGCCTCGAGGACCTGCGCAGCATCTTTTACCTCGAGAGGCTCACCCCACATGAACATCATCGATTCAAGTGCGGATTTCATTGTCTTATTGCTGTACATTATCTGTCCTCCTAACGCGTATCTCTCCGTATGTCTCAGTCTGCTCAGCGTCGATATTCTGCTCCTTGAGCATCGACAGCAGTGACATGAACGAAACTGTTATATCATATCTGTCAGCCTCAGCCGGCAGCAGCTCGGCGAAGCTTACAACACTTTTCTCTTTAAACTTCTCTTCGAGCTTCGCTGACATAATTCTGATACGAACCTCGACAGACTCTTTCTCCTTACGAACCCTCTGGTAGCGTTTTGTAACCTCTGTGACCTTCTGTTTCTTCTGAAGGAAAAGAGTAAAGGCTTTGACCATCTGCTCTTCGTTCGCCATGAGAATCTCGTCAGGATCATCGACATAAGCCGACATATCCTCTGCAGGCTTCTCGTGCACAGCCAGGTAAAACTCTTCTCTTTCCTTGAACATCTCTGCAATGCGCTTAGTGCGAACATACTCCGCGAGCTTAGCCGCAAGGTCAGTCCTTGGGTCCTCTTCGATGATAATCTCTCCCTCATCGTTGACTCTAGGAAGGAGCATATGAGACTTCATTCTGATGAGCATAGCCGCAAGCACGATAAACTCGCTGGCAACCTCAACATCGAGAGACTCCATCTCTTTAAGGTATTCAATATACTGTTCAGTAATCTCCGAGACCTTTATGTCGTAGATATCCATTCTGGCATTCTCAATGAGATATACCAGAAGGTCGAACGGTCCCTCGAATCGGTCAATTCTTACCTTGTACAAAATCTACTCCTTATTCTGCCATAATCTTTGCAAGATTCTCATCAAATGGAGGATATACAATACCCTTCTCTGTGATAACTGCAGTGATGTATTTGTGATCTGTTACATCGAATGCAGGGTTGTATACGTTGATACCTTCCGGTGCCATTCTCTCCGCATACCACTTCTCAGTCACTTCGTCAGGATCTCTCTCCTCAATCTCAATGTCTGCGCCTGTTGCAGTCTTCATATCGATTGTTGATGTTGGGAGTGAGAAATAGAAAGGAATTCCGTACTCCTTTGCGAGAATAGCCACGCCAGAAGTTCCGATTTTGTTAGCAGCATCTCCGTTGGCAGCCATTCTGTCGCAGCCTACGATAACCGCATCAATCTTTCCTTCTTTCATAACTGTTGAAGCCATATTGTCACAGATGAGAGTTACATCCACATCATTTTTGTGGAGTTCCCATGATGTGAGTCTCGCACCCTGAAGCAGAGGTCTTGTCTCGTCTGCATACACCTTGATTCCGTATCCCTGCTCGTTAGCCATATATACACTTGCAAGAATTCCGCCGCAGCCTACACTTGCGAGTGCACCTGCATTGCAGTGTGTCAGAATTGTCATGCCCGGCTTCAGAAGTTCCATACCGTACTCGCCCTTCTTTCTTGAGCTGTACTCATCCTCATCTCTGATAGCCTGCGCCTCCTCGAAGAGTGCATCGAGAATCTCAGCAGGAGTGATGTATGGAACAGCAACCGACGCATCATCGGTCACGAGGCTCTGCTGTATCTTGTCCCAGCGTGCAAGCATTCTTTTAACAGCATAAGAAAGATTAACCGCTGTAGGTCTTGCAGAATTCAGGTACTCAGCTTTATCGCGAAAAGCCATGTCTATTACATAGATTTCTTCTGCATCGAGTGCGCGGTTCTCCTGGCTTCCCTGAAGAACCTCCTTCATAGCCAGCCACATTCCGTAGCCTGCTGTAACACCTATAAGTGTAGCGCCTCTTACAACCAGTCGCTTGATATAGTCCCAGACGTCTTCAGTCGTTCTCGCTTCGAGATACACCTCTTCGCGCGGAAGTCTTGTCTGATCAAGAACCGTAATAACGCCGTCTTTGATTTCGATTGTTTTGAACATATTAGCCATTCTTCTTCCTCCTATTCGAAGTATATCTCTTTAAGATAGAGTCCCTGAGGCGGAGCGGTAAAACCCGCTTTGCAGCGGTCTCTGCTCTCGATGATTTCCGGCAGATCCGAAGCTTTCTTCTTGCCCTGGCCTACCTCGGTGAGCGTTCCATCGATGATTCTTACCATATTGTACAGGAATCCGTCTCCCGTAACTTCAATAATAATTCGCTCTTCATCCTCTTCGATTGTAAGAGCTCTGATTGTCCTTACTGTTGTCTCTCTCGGAGTTGCCCCGGATGCCTCAAAGCACTTGAAATCATGCGTTCCGACAATGTGAGCTGCAGCCGCCTTCATCGCTTCGATATCCAGATCTTCCGTAATCAGGTATGCGTAATTTCTACGGAAAATATCTTTACTTCTGTCGATGATATATCTGTAGGTCTTACCCTTGCAGTCATATCTTGCATGGAAACCCTCAGGCATCACGCGAGCATCGATAATCTTGATATCTCCCGGTCTACCGCTTCTGCCGAGTCCGCAGGCTCCGAACCTTCTGTTCATTACCATCGGAAGCTTCTCGACAGGCATAGTACAGTTCCAGTCAAAGCTTGCGCACTGACCAAGTGCATGCACCCCTGCATCAGTTCTGCTGGTGCCGTGAATGTGTATGTCCTCACCAGCAATGTACTTGAGCACATACTCAATCTCGCCCTGGACAGTTCTCTTATCCGGCTGTATCTGCCATCCGCAGAAATTGGTTCCGTCGTATTGAATTGTGATGAGCACATTCAGTGCTTCACTTCTCTCTTCGTTCATGTGTATCCCTACAGTGTTATTATATCCAGTACGCTCCATAAGAAGAGCATGTATATTACTACAGCTACGAATGCACAAGGCATCATAGCACGTGTTTCTTTTTTCTGTCCCTTTGCAATTGCCGCAAATGCAGACTGCAGAGCCGTAAATACTGTTGTAATAATAAATATAATTATTATTCCGGATCTGCCTGCCACCAGTCCCATGCTTATATAGAACTTGATATCTGCACCGCCTATTGTATCTCTCTTATATATGAGTCTTCCAAGCCCGTACACGGAGAATGCAAGTAATGCACCCACAGAAGCGCCCGCAAACGGCTCCCACCAGTGATCGTAGAATGCCACAAAGCCGACAGCTGATACTGCCAGCATAATCGAAAGCTGATCAGGCACTATAGTATACAGGGCATCTGCGATTGCCATCTCGAGCACTATAGCCATTACAATAAGAGCTGCAATCACATACTGCATAGGCTCTCGTGTTACAAGAAACACGCCGGAGATTACGAAGAATGCGGTAAAACCGTATTTCCACGGTGTGCTCGGGAGTCTCTGTCTGCCGGACTCAATACTCGCAAGAAGAGCATCCGGCAACACCCTGCTGCCATCGTCCGCATAATCTTCGAACCATTTTACCGGAAAATGATTAAACGCAACAACACTGCCGTTACCAAGTATAACGGCAAGTGCAGCTGCAATTGCAATTTTGATTAAAAGTGTAAAAGTATATGTCATCCGATTAACGCTTGCTCGACTTTCTCCAGATGCCCAGCTTCTCAGCGTCCTGAATCAGCTCCTCGCGGAATTCAGGGTCTGCAAGTCTGATGAGTTTCTGTGTTCTCTCCCAGAGTGAACAGCCTGCGAAGCACTCTATTCCGTTCTCTGTAACGAGATTGAACGTGGTACTTCTTGGGTCTGTAACAGCTGAACCGTTGAGCGAAGGAACGATTCTTGAATGCTTTACGCCCTTCTTATCTGTAAAAGTTGAAGTGAAAGCGATGAAGCTGTTAGATGTCTTTCCGAGGAATCCGCCCTCTAGGAAGTCAAGCTGTCCGCCTGTTCCGCTGATCTGTCTGCTTCCCACTGACTCGGAACTTACCTGTCCGTAGAGGTCAACATTGATGCAGTTATTAATCGATACGAAATTCTCAATTCCTGCAACTACGTATGGATCGTTGATGTAGTCCATGTGTGTCGCCAGCATTGATGGGTTATCAGTAATCCATTCATATACCTCGTCACAGGCATAGGCAATTCCGAAGAGTGACTTGCCGTTGAAAAGACCGTTCTTGCTTCTGTTGGTGAGCTTGCCTGCTTTCCACATCTCGTAATTTGAGTTAACGAGAAGTTCTGAGTGCACGCCAAGATCCTTAAGGTCTGACTGAGCGATTACCGAACCGATTGTATCAGGCATCGAGCCTGCTCCGAGCTGAAGTACGGAACCGTCGCAGATATTGTCTACGATGAGTTCAGCAATCTTCATGTCTGTCTCAGTTGGAGCGCTTGTTCCAATCTGGATTACCTGAGGATGCTCTCCCTCGACAACCATATCTACTTCCGAAATATGAATAGTGTTCTGGAGTCCCGGAACTCTAGGAAGTTTCTCATTTACCTCAAGAATGATGACATCTGCAGCATCCATAACTGCTCTTGCATAACCTACATTATATGAGAAAGTGAAATATCCGTTCTCATCCATAGGTGTAACTGCCATCATAGCTACATTAACCGTGAGATAATTTCTGTAATACGATGCCAGATTACGGAAAAGCATAGGGATGTATGTGCAGAGTCCCTTGTCAGCATATCTTCTCTCATTGCCTGACATATGCCATGAGTTGTAGATAAAATGCTCTCTCTCAGGGTCGCACTCTACTGCCTGAATAGGGCTCTCGATGATGAGACCCCTGATTTTGACGTCAGTGAGTTCATCCTTTCTCTTCGCGAGAGCTGCATCGAGCAGTTGAGGAAACGATGTGTGGAAAGAGTAATCCACCCAGTCTCCGCTCCTTACAACCTGAACAGCCTGCTCCGGCGTTCTCAGTTTCTCTCTGTATTGAATCTCATATCCCATTATTTGTTATCCTCCATGCAGCAGTTCATCCATTCGAGCAGATCAGCGTATACTTCATCTCTGTCGAGCTCGTTAAGAATCTCATGTCTGTCGCCTTCGTAAAGTTTGATGTCAATCTGGCACGCAGTATTCTCTGTATATACCATAAATGCCTTGCGCACTGCCTCTCCATAGTTGCCTACCGGATCCTCAGCTCCTGCAACAAAGAGAATATCAAGTTCTTCCGGCAGAGTCTGAATTCTGGAAATATCCTGGCTCTTCTGCATGCCGGCGAACATATTATAGAATCCATTGGTTGTGAAATGGAATGTGCACCATGGATCGTTTCTGTACGCTCTTACAATGTCCTTATCCTTTGTAAGCCAGTCGCTTATAGTATCAGGGTTCTCGATTCTCTTAAGGTATGAACCGAAAGCCATCGATTCAAGAAGACCGCTTGTCGCTCTTTCGCCCTTTGCTCTCATCTGCATCTTCGCGAGCGCTTTACCTGCTGCAAGCACAGGGCCCGGCTGCCAGCCTGTTCCCATAATAATTGCTCCTGCAAGGCCCTTTGCATATTCGCTGTCATGCTCAGTAATATATTGTCTGATGAGGAAAGAACCCATGCTGTGTCCGAGCATGATAAAAGGAACTCCGGCATAATCCTCATTCAGTTTTGTGCGAAGCTGATGAATATCGTCGATAACCATCTGATTGCCGTTCTTTCCAAAGTATCCGTGATAAGAATCATTTACAACGGATGCACCGTGTCCCAGGTGATCTTCTCCTGCAACAACAAAACCCTTTGCTGTCAGGAACTTAGCAAAGTCGTCGTATCTGTCGATATATTCAATCATACCGTGGATAATCTGAAGTACCGCCTTTGGCTCCCCTTCCGGTTCCCAGATAATCGCGTGAATCTTTGTCATTCCATCAACAGATGGATAAGTGAATTCCTTTTTGTTCATGGTCTCCCGCCTCCTTAACCAGTCTCTGGAATTATTATATAACAGCAGTATACGTTGAATACAGAATTAAATATCGTGTTTTTTCGGTGGTTTCGCACCGTGGAACTGATAGAACTGAGTTTCTATATTACCATTGTATAGCTTTCGCCTTCTGTCAGCCTTGCGGCCGATAGCATTCTCTATATTTTTATCTGATGTTATAAGAAAGAACGACCAGGTAGGATGCTCTTCCATGAGAGTTCTGATTTTCTCGTATATATCGAGAATTTCCTCATCTGTTCCTACCCTCTTACCATAAGGCAGGTTGGATATAACCACACCGTATTCGCTCTTCGGTTCAAACTTCTGCATATTCATTCTGAGAAGTTCCATATCTTCAAGCACACCGGCTTCATCCGCATTTGCCTTCGCAGCCTCGATAGCCTTGCGCTCAATATCGAAACCTTTTATCTGAAATTCCTTATCGTAGTCCGCAGCTGCGTATGCGAGTTTGCGCTCTTCCTTCCATATCGATGGTTCGATGATATGCCAGCCTTCAGCGGCAAAACCGCGACCGAGTCCCGGTGCAATATTGCGTGCAATCAGTGCAGCTTCGATAGGAATTGTTCCCGAACCACAGCAAGTGTCTACAAGCTCCTTGCCGTCTCTCCAGAAGGAAAGCTTTACGAGGGCTGCTGCCAGAGTCTCCTTCATAGGTGCCGCTACGTCCTTGAGCCTGTAGCCTCTTTTGTGGAGGCCTATGCCGGATGTATCAATCATCAGCAGGAAATTATCCTTGAGCGCAGCGAATCTCACTCTGTATTCTGCACCTGTCTCCGGGAGTCTGTCCATGCAGTAGAACTCTCCGAGTCTTGTCGCAAGAGCTTTCTCCACAATCTTCTGGCAGGCAGGGACACTGTGGAGTTCAGACTTTACACTTGTTCCCACAACAGTAAATTTTCCATCTACCGGAATAATATCCTCCCAGGCGATTGCTCTGGTCTGCTGGAAAAGCTCTTCAAAGGTCTTCGCCTTGAATTCTCCCATTCTGAGATATACTCTGTCAGCTGTTCTGAGCCAGAGATTAGCGCGCACGATTGCTCTCTCATCTCCGAGGAAAGTAACCCTGCCGTCCTCGGTCTTCAGAACTTTGTATCCGAGACTCTCTATTTCTCTTCTGACAACTGCTTCGAGTCCGAAGGTAGCTGTTGCAATTAGTTCTAATCTCATGGCTTCTCCTAACCGATCTGAATATCGTAATCCGAGCTCCAGAGAACCACTTCACCCTGAGCTCTGGTCTTGTTCATGTCAATGAGGCGCTGATTCTCAGAGCCTCTGTAAAGAAGCGTCAGATTACGCTGAGCTTCTATATATCTGCCGTCTACAAGAATGTCCATAAGCCCGAGGAATTCATCGATGGAAGCATCGCCCTTCGCCTGAAGTTCCTCCAGCGTATAACCGCTGAAAGACATGAGGTGAAGTCCCTTTTCTTTTAGCATTCTTGCCAGAACAAGCAGCCCTTCTGCCTGGCAGAAAGGCTCTCCTCCGGAGAATGTCACGCCTTTGAGATATGGATTCTTGAGAATCTCATCGTAAAGTTCCTGTACTGTCACTTCGTAGCCGCCTTCGAACGCGTGAGACTGCGGATTATGACAGCCCGGGCAGTGATGCGGACATCCCTGAACGAATATAGTGAAACGGAAACCGGGGCCATCTACGATTGACTCCGGTTCCGTACCACACATTCTGATTATTGAATTAGTTGCTTCTTGTGAGACCATGTTTTACTCTGTCCTCAACTTCTGAACGTTTTGCATCATTGAATCTGTCGAGTGTTCCTACAAGGTATCCTGTAATGCGTCTGATTCTCTCGAAGTCAACGCCTTCACCAACCTGACCGTTGATATTCTTTACTGTACTGTTATTCATATCATACCTCCTGTTATGAATTAGTGTGTGCAATCACAAGGTACTGGTACGCTTGGATATTTCATTCTGAGTTCATTGAGTCTCTCGATGCTTACTGCCTCGCCTGCTCTTCTGCCGCAGCGTGGGCATACATCGTCGATAACACCTGTGTATCCGCAGACAGGATCTCTGTCTACAGGGTGGTTAACTGAACCGTATCCGATTCCGCACTCCTTCATGTGTCTGATTACCATCTCGAAAGCCTCAGGATTCTTGCTTGTGTCACCATCAAGCTCTACATAGCTGATGTGACCGGCATTTGTGAGGTTGTGGTAAGGTGCCTCGATAGAAATCTTATCGAATGCACTGATTGGATAGTATACCGGAACGTGGAATGAGTTAGTGTAGTAGTTTCTGTCTGTTACACCGTCAATCTTACCATACTTAGCTCTGTCAATCTTGACGAATCTGCCTGAAAGTCCCTCTGCAGGTGTTGCAAGGAGTGTGAAGTTGAGGCCTGTCTCAAGTGACTTCTTGTCGCAGAAATCTCTCATGTGCTGGATAATCTCATAAGCAGTCTTTCTTGACTCCTCGCTCTCGCCGTGGTGCTTTCCTGTGAGCGCTTTCATTGTCTCAGCAAGTCCGATAAAACCGATTGAGAGTGTTCCGTGCTTGAGAATCTCAGCTACGCTGTCGTCTGGTCCAATCTCGTCTGAGTCAATCCAAATTCCCTGTCCCATGAGGAATGGGTAGTTTCTGCCTCTCTTAGTGCACTGAATCTTGAATCTGTGGAGCAGCTGTCTTGTTACAAGCTCCATCATGTTGTCGAGCTTCTTGTAGAATACATCAAGGTCTCTGTTAGCCTCAATTCCGAGTCTTGGCAGGTTGATTGATGTGAATGAGAGGTTACCTCTTCCGCATGTTACTGCCTTCTCAGGGCAATATGAGTTAGCCATTACTCTTGTACGGCATCCCATGTATGCAACTTCTGTGTTGTAATCACCCTCTTTGTAGAACTTGAGGTTGAATGGAGCATCGATGAAGCTGAAATTAGGGAAAAGTCTCTTTGCACTGCATCTGATTGCAAGCTTGAAGAGATCGTAGTTAGGCTCTCCCTCATTGAAATTGATGCCTTCTTTTACCTTGAAAATCTGTACAGGGAAGATTGGTGTCTCACCGTTGCCGAGGCCAGCCTCTGTAGCGAGAATCATATTCTTGATTACCATTCTTCCTTCAGGTGTTGTGTCTGTTCCGTAGTTAACTGAGCTGAATGGAACCTGAGCGCCGGCTCTTGAGTTCATTGTGTTCAGGTTGTGGATGAGAGCCTCCATTGCCTGATATGTCAGCTTGTCAGTTGTTGCATACGCAGCTTCCTGAGCCTGCTTATTGCAGCTTACAAGCATCTCTCTTGACATGCCGAAAGTATTGTCAGCCTTGTCATACCATTTGCCGAGCTCCTCACCGTATGTGAGAGCTGTAGCAATTGTTGGCTTAACTGACTCAGTCTTAATCTTATCTGCAATAGTCTTAGCCTCTGCATATGATATGTCGAGCTTTACTGCGAGAATCTCTACGAGTGCAGTGAAGTACTCCTTGATATATGTTCTGGCAACTCCAGGTGCCATTGAGTAATCGAAGTTAGGAACGCTCTGTCCGCCGTGCATCTCGTTCTGGTTAGCCTGAATAGCGATGCATGCGAGTGAAGCATAGCTCATGATTGACTGAGGCTCTCTGAGGTATCCGTGTCCTGTGCAGAATCCGTCCTTGAAAAGCTTAATCAGGTCAATCTGACAACATGTCTCTGTGAGCATATAGAAGTCTTTGTCGTGGATGTGGATGTCGCCGTTGATATGAGCCTTAGCGATGTCCTTAGGGAGTACATAGTTGTCTACATAGTACTTTGCACCCTCTGAACCGTACTTAAGCATTGTTCCCATCGATGTATCTCCGTCGATGTTCGCGTTCTCTCTCTTGATGTCCGCATCCTTTGAGTATGAGTATGTCAGTTCGTTATAGATATTCATCAGATCTGACTCAGCGTCTCTGATCTTTGCGTGCTCAGCACGATAAAGAATATAAGCCTTTGCAGTCTTCTCATAGTCATATCTGATAAGGATAGCCTCGACAAGATCCTGTACCTGCTCTACAGTGCATGTCTCTCCGTCAAGAAGTGATACAACCTTCTTTGTCAGATACTCAAAATCGAAGCTCTCCATCTTCTCACCGTCAACAGCGCTGTTGGCAGCAAAAATAGCATTGAAAATCTTGGATTCGTCGAATGCTACTTCTTTTCCGTCTCTCTTGATGATAGTTTTCATTGGTTCCCTCTTTCGATTACTTCATTTAAATCTATATATATGGTTGATACAGACCAAAACCTGTCTACTCAACCCAACATATTGTATATTATCCCTCATTGGGTGTCAATGAATTCTGTGTGTTTTTTGCTAAAAAATACTATATGTAGTTGCGAGGTTCGCAGTTTCAACCACAATATATAGTGGTATGTCTCTGGCGACAGCTTTCAGAAACCGCGCAAAAACAAAAGAACACCCCTTTCCGGCAGTTCTTTCACCTACTATATCTAGATTCTTGCTGCACCCGTCTTGCGAGCTGCTTCCGCTGTTGCCTCTGCAACCGCATCCTTGAGGCGAGGGTCAAATGGTTTTGGCAGAATATAGTCTGCGTTAAGTTCCTCGTCGCTGATGAGTGATGCAATAGCATATGCCGCAGCAACCTTCATCTCATCGTTAATCTCGCTGGCTCTTACGTCCAGTGCTCCCCTGAAAATTCCAGGGAATACCATTACATTATTAACCTGATTAGGATAGTCGCTTCTGCCCGTCGATACTACTGCAGCTCCTGCGGCTTTTGCCTCCTCAGGGAAAATCTCCGGTGTCGGATTAGCACAGGCGAAAATAATAGGATCCTTCGCCATAGACTTAACCATATCCGCTGTCACAAGGCCGGGTGCGGATACTCCGATGAATGCATCTGCCCCTTCAAGAACCTCTGCAAGACTTCCTTTCTCGCAATTCGCATTAGTAATCTCAGCGATTTCTTCTTTAGCCGGGTTAAGTCCCTCTCTGCCTTTGTAGATAGCACCTTTACGGTCGCACATTACTACATTCTTGAGGCCGAGGCTGATGAGGAGTTTGACAATGGCAGTTCCGGCAGCGCCTGCTCCGGATGTTACAATCTTAATCTCGTCGAGCTTCTTGCCTACCAGTTTGAGAGCGTTGATAAGAGCTGCAAGTGTAACTACTGCTGTTCCATGCTGGTCATCGTGGAAAACCGGTATATCACATTTCTCCCTAAGTCTCTTCTCTATCTCAAAACACCTTGGAGCTGAAATATCCTCCAGATTGATTCCTCCGAATGATCCCTGCAGAAGAGCTACCGTATTGACGATATCATCTACATCCTTGCTGCCTATGCAGAGCGGAAATGCATCAACATCTCCGAATTCCTTGAAAAGCACGCACTTTCCCTCCATTACAGGCATTCCTGCTTCCGGACCGATATCTCCGAGTCCAAGTACCGCAGAACCGTCAGTTACAACAGCAACCAGGTTCCATCTGCGTGTGAGCTCGTAGCTCTTGCTTAAATCCTTCTGCACCTCCAAGCATGGCTCGGCTACACCTGGTGTATATGCCAGTGAAAGAGCCTCCATATCCTTGACAGGTACTCTCGATACAACCTCAATTTTTCCATTTAATCGCTCATGAAGCTTGAGCGATTCTTTTGCATAATCCAATATCACAATCTCCTTTTCTATACCATCTTGGCAGGGTCAACTGCCAGATCAAATTCTTCCGAAGTCATAAGACCAAGCTTAAGAACAGCTTCCTTAAGGAGCAGACCCTCCTCGTGTGCAGTTCTTGCAGCTTTTGCCGCATTCTCATAGCCGATTGAAGGGCTGAGACATGTTACCAGCATAAGCGACTCGTTGAGTTTGCCTTCCATAACAGACTTCTGCGCCCTGATACCGCTGAAGCATCTTTCATTAAATGATTTTACCGAATCTGCAAGTATCCTTACTGAATGCAGATAGTTGTTGATGAGCACAGGCATAAATACGTTAAGCTCAAAATTGCCCTGCGATGCTGCGATGCCAATTGTCACATCGTTACCCATTACTTGAACTGCAACCATTGTCGCAGATTCACACTGTGTCGGATTGACCTTGCCCGGCATAATTGATGAACCAGGCTCGTTCTCAGGAATTGCAATCTCTCCGATTCCGCATCGTGGACCGCTTGCCAGCCAGCGAACGTCATTGGCGATCTTCATCATATTGGCAGCAAGTGATTTGATTGCTCCGTGCGAGAAAACAAATGCGTCCTTTGCTGTGAGTGAGTGGAATTTGTTAGGTGCAGTGATAAAAGGCTTGCCTGTAAGATCCGCGACTGTGCTCGCTACAAGCTCTCCGAAACCTTCCGGCGCGTTGATGCCTGTTCCTACTGCAGTTCCGCCGAGTGCCAGCATATATAAAGGCTCAAGTGATGCTTCAATGTGACTGAGCGAATTCTCAAGCATGCCTCTCCAGCCCGAAATTTCCTGAGAGAATCTGATAGGTGTAGCATCCTGCAGATGAGTTCTTCCGATTTTGATGACATCCTCATTCTCTGCCTCGAGTTTTCTGCATGTCTCAATCATTTCATTAACCGCAGGAAAGAGTTTTTCTGTGACTTCCGTAACAGCTGCTATATGCATTGCTGTTGGGAAAGTATCGTTGGAACTCTGTGACATGTTCACCTTATCATTAGGGTGAAGAATCTTCTCTCCCGCAATAGCATTGCCGCGGTTAGCAATTACTTCGTTGGTATTCATATTTGTCTGGGTGCCGCTTCCGGTCTGCCATACTGAGAGCGGGAACTCTCCATCAAGTTCACCAGCGAGAATCTCATCGCACACCTTGCCGATTGTCTCACAGCAGCGGTCGTCCAGCCTGCCGAGCTTATTGTTGGTGATTGCTGCCGCCTTCTTCAGAATTGCAAAAGCTCTGATAATCTCAACCGGCATCTTGTCGTTGCCTATCGGGAAATTCTCAAGGCTTCTCTGAGTCTGTGCTGCCCAATACTTGTCAGCCGGTACCAGCATTTCGCCAAGTGCATCGTGTTCCTTACGGTATTCCATTCTTCAACCTTCCTTGTCATTCTCTAGCATTTGCCAAATAATAATCTCTAATTTTATAATTATATAATTATTCCTTTAATTGTCAAAGCGGTTGTTGTTTCATACAGCATGTACATACAGACGAAACAGAATCTGTTCAGCAGAAAGGGACTGTCGCACTAACGCGACAGCCCCTCTTTTGGCACTCGGTTACCAGTTACAGTTTTATTTCAGTATCAGCTCTATGGCCTTATATGCTCGTGCTCGTTCCACAGGAGAACAGTCCTCCAGCATTTCTGCAAAGGCCTCTTCACCGTAACTTTCATACTCATCACTTTTGATCAGAACATCGTTGGGTGTAACTCGAAGAGCTCTGCATATTTTCAGCAGAGTATCGACTCTCATATTAGATATCCCACGTTCAATATCCGCATATGTCCGGTCAGCTACTCCCGCTTTCTCTGCAAGTTCGGTCTGTGTCAGCCCCGCTTTATTTCTGTAATTCAGAAGAATCTCCCCTACTTCACTCTTATCGAGAATAAGCATTATTCCTCCTCCTTGTTGCTTATATATAGGAATGATAGTTCCTGTCCGCCTTGACAAGAAGGAGGTTAAGATACATAATCTCAGGAGGTTTAGTTCCTGTGCTGAACCATTTCCGGTATATGAGACTTCCCAACAGTCAATGGTCACATATACAGGCAAACAGTGGGACTGAAAACAGCCACTGGAAAAGTCCGCCGTATGCCGGCGGACTTTTTTTACTTTGTATAAAGGATATGGCTTCTTCGATTAGCCGAAGTATCTCTTGAGGAGACCCTCAAATGCCTTGCCGTGTCTAGCCTCATCTCTTGCCATCTCGTGAACTGTGTCATGGATTGCATCGAGGTTGAGTTCCTTTGCAAGCTTAGCAAGCTCAACCTTTCCTGCTGTTGCACCGTTCTCAGCATCTACTCTGAGCTGAAGATTCTTCTTTGTTGAATCTGTTACTACCTCACCAAGAAGCTCTGCAAACTTTGCTGCGTGCTCTGCCTCTTCCCAGGCTGCCTTCTCATAGTACATACCAACTTCAGGATATCCTTCTCTGTGTGCAACTCTTGCCATTGCAAGGTACATGCCAACCTCTGTGCACTCGCCCTCAAAGTTAGCTCTGAGGCCTTCGATAACTTTCTCATCAACGCCTTTTGCTACACCGAGAACATGCTCAGCCGCCCATGACATCTCACCTTCCTGCTTATTGAACTTATCTGCTCCTACATGACAGATTGGACACTCAGCTGGTGCCTGATCTCCCTCGTGAACATAACCGCATACGCTACATACCCATTTAGCCATAATTATTTCCTCCTTTGTATCTAATTACACAATTATTATCTTATTCATGTTCTAGGACTGCTTCTTAAGGCAATCCTGACATACTCCATAGAAATTTGAAGAACATGCTTCTACTATTCCGGAGCAGCTCTTCCGACCAATAGCCAGAATTGAATCATTATCGTAATCAAGGTCCGATACGCTTCCGCAGATTCTACAGAAGAAGTGGGAGTGCGGTCTTACATTATAATCATATCTTGCTGCACCGTCCGTCGTAATACATACAACTTCGCCCCATTCTTCAAGCTGCTTAAGGTTACGATAAACTGTTGCAAGGCTCAGATCAGGAATGTCATCCTTGAGCTCAGAATACAGAGTCTCCGCAGTAGGATGATCCGTTCTGCCAGAAAGACTGTTCATTATTGCATCTCTCTTCCTGCTGTGTCTTGCCATGCCATCCTCCTTTCGCGTTCTTGCTTCTCGATAATGATTATCGTTATCAATATAATACCTAACACATAATTGAATGTCAAGCACCTTTGTGATATTTTTATAGTATAATTTTAAAAAATCTGACTATACTATTTATCAGTTTACAGGAGGATAATATGGCTAGCAAAAAAGGAGGCATTCAGAATATGGGCAAAGATCAGACCCCAAGTCTCGCAGGAGTTGTACTCAAGATGATTGCAATTGGTTTCGCCGGAGGAGCTGCACTTATCGCAGGTGCTGACAAAGCCGGTAAAGCGATTGTTAAAGCAGGCTCAAAGAAAGAGTCGAAGGAGGACTAACTAAATGAAAGAGTTTCTTCAGAACTATATGGGAAGCTATTACAATGAAATGGTTGATGCACAGCAGAGCGCATTCGTCAATATGATCGAATTAGTTCTTGCCATTCTGGTGATAATCGCCGTATGGAAGATTTTCACAAAGGCCGGTGAACCTGGCTGGGCAGCACTTATTCCTTTCTACAATATATATAAGCTGTTCAAGATTTCGATGGGCAACGGATGGTTCTTCTTGATGCTTTTCCTGCCACTTATCAACTTTATCGCAGGAATTCTTCTTTCAATCAACCTCGCCAGAGCTTTCGGAAAAAGCGGAGGTTATGCAGTTGGACTCATCCTTCTCACTCCTGTTTTCCTGATTCTCCTCGGTTTCTCCGATGCTCAGTATCTCGGACCTAACGGCTTCGGAGATATCAGACCGGATGAGAACTTCCAGCCAAGATCAGTTAACTTCAATGATTTCGATGCATCACCTGCAGAGAACAACGCTAAGACAGTTGACTTCGAAGTAATCAACTCTGACGAAGAGAACTAATAAGCAAACTAAAAGGGAACAGTTCGAAACTGTTCCCTTTTTTTATCTGCATTTCAGTTCATATACATCTGTTCTTCGTGCACTGATAAGAGGCAACTTCTTTCTGACTCTCTCAAGATAATCGAGGTCAATATCCGCGATTCCTACACCCGGCTTCTCATCCATCTGAAGCACAATGTCTCCCCATGGATCAACTACAATGGAGTGTCCCCACGATATATATCCTGCCTCAGAATCTCTTGCCGGAGCAGTACCGACCATATATACCTGATTCTCAATCGCCCTCTGTCTGAAGCCGAGTTCCCAGTGCGCAGGACCTGTTGTCATATTGAAAGCGCCCGGATTAAGTATCACTTTTGCTCCATTGAGAGCCGGAATGCGAGAGCTCTCAGGAAATCTGATGTCGAAGCACACATTGAGCCCCATTGTGCACATCTCTGTCTCGAATGTCTCAAAACGGTCTCCCGGCGTCAGAGTATCAGACTCTTTGAAAACAACCTGGTTATGCGCATATATGTCAAACATATGCACCTTGCGGTGCTTGCCGATCTGTCTTCCTTCTCTGTCAAAAACATATGCAGTGTTGTACACATGCCCCTCATCGTCAAGCTCAGGAACAGAACCCGCCGCGAGATATATCTTATGCTTTGCCGCAAGCTCAGACATGCCCTGCCAGAACACGTCGCCTTCCTTCTCTGCGTATATAGGGAAATTCTTCGTCTGATAAGGGCAGCACCACATTTCAGGAAGAGTAACCATATCTGCAGAACGAACATCTTCTCTCTCAAGAAGCTCAGCAAGCTGCTCGAGATTCTTCATTTTGTCTTCATACACCTTTGTCTGAAGCAATGCAATTCTGAATTTGCTCATAATTATTATCTCCCGATATTCTAGAAATTATTAACAAGAACTATTCCCGCAATCATTACAATTATGCCAAGCACCTTAATAAGGGTTACAGGTTTCTTTTCTATTCCGAGGAATCCCACAGCGTCAACAACTACACCGCCGAAAGTCTGTCCGGTTATATTAAGGATGAGAGATAGCCCGGTTCCGAGAATCTGCGCGATGATTACATTTCCGCCTACAATGATTATTGCGAAAACACCGCCTGTGCACATCCACCATTTGAGTTTTTCGCCGTGCATCGTCTCATCGAAAACAGATTTTCTCCCGCCCTTGAGATACAGTGCAGCGACAACCAGAATCGAGAGGATGAAACCTATTGTCATTGAAATGAGTGTAGCACCAAACGGATTACCTGCTGCAACACCGAGTCTGCCGTTGACTGCAACCTGTATTCCACTGCACATGCCCGCTATTATTGCTGCAAATCGATATACCCATTTGCCTGCACCCGAGTTCTCTGCTGCTGTACCATCGTCATTACTCTTTGCAACTGCAGCTGCTCCTGCAAGAACAAGCATGAAACCGGCAAATCTGAGTACAGTGAGTGAAATCTGCTCAGACTTGAACAGTCCGAGGCTGTCAATTCCAAGCCCAGCAAAAATCTGTCCGAGCACGTACATAACCATAGTTTCTGTGCTTCCAAGCTTCGGCAGACTGACTATGCTGATTATAACCAGCACTACTCCGCACAGACCGCCAAGCCATATCCAGAACGGTTCGCGGGCAATCTCAGCGAACGGAATTCCTGCTCCTTTTGCCGTTGCAAGAAAAACCGCTGCAGTCAGTATCACTGCACCGAAGAAAGATATTACCGTAGAAACGTATGCTGACCTTATGCTCTGTCCGAGCTTCGCATTAACACTTGTCTGAAGCGGCATAGCAATACCGCAGATTAAGCCAATAACTAATCCCAATTTTCTAACCTCTAACTTTCAAACGGATTGACATGTACCATTATATGCTTCACAGCAGGGAACTCCTCTTCGATAGCATCATGCACACGCTCTGCTATCTCATGTCCTTCCAGGAGTGTAAGGTTCCCGTCAGCTTTGATATCTACATCTACATATATTTTATTGCCGAACACCCTTGTTCTCAGATGATCAATCTCAATGACACCGTCCTGTTTCACGATGCATTCTTCAATCAGTCTGACAGTCTCGGGTGCTGCCGCCTTATCCACCAGCTGGTCAACCGCACTCTTGAAGATTCCGTAAGCTGCTCTGACTATGAAAAGGCATATTATCAGGCTCGCAACCGCATCGAGCACAGGATATCCCATTCTCGCACCGGCAATTCCCGCAAGAGCACCGATTGATGAGAACGCATCACTTCTGTGATCCCATGCGCTCGCTCTGAGTGCCTCCGAACGAATCTTATCTGCATAATGAACAGTATATCTGTACATTGCTTCTTTGGTCACAACTGACACAACAGCCGCTACAAGAGCAATTGCTCCCGGCACACGCAGACTTGCGTAGTCACCTGATAAAATTTTGCCCGCAGCCTCGATTCCGATCATGAGTCCGGTAAAAAGAAGTATCGCAGCTAGCACGATTGCAGCAACGCACTCGAATCTCTCGTGTCCGTAAGGATGTTCTTCGTCCGCTTCCTTGCGAGATATTTTTACCCCCACGATAACAATTATGCTGCTGATTACATCGGATGCAGAATGGATGGCATCACTTATCATCGCTCCCGAGTGACCAATAAGTCCTGCGACCGCCTTGAAGATCGTCAGCACAAGATTGCCGGCAATGCCGACATACGAGACCTTAGTCGCTACCCTCTCAAATTCTCTGTCATCTACAATCTGTGTACTCATAATATGAGATTATATCACTTTGCAGCAGATACACAAAGTTTATGATATGAAAAAAGAAGCATGCGCCTCAGCACATGCTTCTCAGGTATTAAGTCGAAACGATAAAGCCTTAAGACTTACTTGTTCAGCTGAGCAGCTACCTCAGCAGCGAAGTCCTCTTCCTTCTTCTCGATTCCCTCGCCTACCTCGAAACGTACAGCCTTAGCAAGCTTGAGTGCCTTGCTTACTGACTCGAGATACTTAGCAACTGTCTGCTTTCCATCCTCAGCTCTTACATATACCTGATCCATCAGGCAGATGTCCTTAAGCTCCTTGGAAATTCTACCCTCAACGAGTCCGTTGAAGATCTTGTTGCCCATGATGTTCTCCTTATCAGCAACAGCGAGTCCAGCGAGCTTAGCCTTACCCTCTTCTGAAATGAAGTTAGGAAGGTAGTTGAAGTTGAAGCCCTTATCAGCTCTCTTCTCTGCAAGAATGTTAACATCCTCTTCGCCCCATACACCATCAACAGCCTTGTCAAGCAGAGCGTTGAGGATTGGCTTAGGAAGTGAGAATGGATCGTTGAGTGCACTTCCGATAGTGTTAACTCTGATCTTGTCCATCTCGTCAGCTGAGATCTCATCTCTGCTTACGAACTGTGGGCTCATAGCAGCAACCTGCATAGCAATGTTTGTTAATGCAGTCTTAACCTCATCTGTAGCCTCGCCTTCACCTACGATGATAGTCCCGATTCTTCCCCCGCCGTGGATGTATGATGTAACAACATCACCTGATACCTTAGCGATTCTTCTTACTGACATGTTCTCACCGATCTTAGCAATCTTAGCAGTAAGTGCATCCTGAACTGTACCCTCACCAAAGCTCATAGCCTTGAATGCCTCAATATCATCACTCTCAGCTGTCAGAGCAAGCTTAGCAAGATCATCTACAAATGTTACGAACTCTTCGTTCTTTGATACGAAGTCTGTCTCTGAGTTAACCTCTACGATTGCAGCTGTCTTACCGTCCTCTGAGAAAGCGATTTTAACAAGACCCTCTGCGGCAACTCTGCCAGCCTTCTTAGCAGCCTTAGCGAGACCTTTTTCCTTCAGGTAGTCAACTGCAGCCTGGATATCTCCATCAGTTTCTACAAGAGCCTTCTTGCAGTCCATCATACCTGAACCTGTCATTTCACGAAGCTCTTTTACAAGAGCTGCTGTAATCTTTGCCATCTTTTGTCTCCTTTAATATCGGAGCAGAGTTAATTACTCTGCATCCTCCTCAGCTACAACTTCCTCTTCTGCTTCCTGGAAGCTCTCTCCCTGCTTAGCCTCAACGATAGCGTCAGCCATGCAACCTGCAATCAGCTTAACTGCTCTGATAGCATCGTCGTTTGCTGGGATTACATAGTCAACATCGTCTGGGTCACAGTTTGTATCTACGATACCAACAACTGGGATTCCGAGAATCTTAGCCTCTTTGATAGCGATCTTCTCCTCCTTAGGGTCTACTACAAAGATTGCACCAGGCATACCCTTCATGTCCTTGATTCCGCCGAGGTACTTTTCGAGCTTGTCCATTTCCTGAACGAGCTTAGTAACTTCCTTCTTGGAAAGAAGATCGAA
>JAZUII010000067.1:0-12635 GCA_045642105.1 Anaerovoracaceae bacterium
AATGATAAAGGCTACGGCTTTATCGAGAACAGTGAGAGCGGCGAGGATATCTTTGTTCATTTCTCAGCTATTCAGGTAGGAGGATTCAAGACTATCAAAGAAGGTCAGAAGGTGATTTTTGAGGTAGAGGATGATCCTAAGAACCCGGATAAGAAGAGAGCCGCTGATGTACAGGTGGGTGAATAGTATAGTTATCAGTACACATACATTTGTACGCTGACCGTCCGGCATGCTTAGTCGGGCGGTTTCACTTTTTTGTCACAGGAGGTATTATATATGTCTAAGAAAAAAACATTTAAATTATCTTCGAGAGAGAGAAGGCTGGGTGCGGCATTAATAGATGGCGTAGTGCCGGTTGTTCTGTTTATTATCCTTATGCTTATGATGGCCGGCCTCGTGGACTCAGCTTCAAGATACGGCTTTGATGATTACGGATATGGTTATGACTACGGTTACAGTTACAGTGGGATAGCAGGATTCAGCATAGGTATGCTTATCTGCACACTGCTTTCGCTGGCATATCTCGTAGTACAGATAGTATTCTACTCAAAGTCTCAGTCAATAGGTAAAGCTATTCTTGGTATGCAGGTTGTAAGCAGCAAGAATGGAAAGCCTGTCGGAATATGGTGGATGCTTCTCAGAGAATTCATTGTAAAGAAAGCATCATGCGTATGTTTTATGTTAGGATACATATGGATTCTGATTGATAAAAGAAACAGAGCATGGCATGACAAGATTCTTGATACATATGTAGTAGATGTGAAGCCTGTAGAGGCTCCTGTTGTCGAAGAAGAATCAGAGCCTGCAGAAGTTAAGCCTGTTGAAGAGGCAGCTCCTGTTGTTGAAGAGGTAAAAGAAGAGCCTGTTGAGGCGGCAGCTCATGTTGTTGAAGCAGAAGCAGAGCCTGCAGCAGAACCAGAGGTTAGTTATGGAGATTTCGAAGAACAGAATAATAGAGAAGATTCAGCTGAATAGAAATGTGTACAGGTTCGTATGTGCCGGACGAGGAGATGCTTTCTCCGCGCCGGGCCAGTTCGCCAGAATTCATTCTGCAAATGGCAATGGTACAAAGCTTGTATCTGTTGCTGAATTCGACAGCGACAGATTTATCATAATATTCAGAGCTGATGACAAGGTTGGTGAAGAACTTTCACTTCTTGAAATTGGAGATGAATTCGATGCAGAGCTTGGTCTCGGCAACGGATTTGATCTTGATATCATTCCTGACGGAAGTGTTATTGCCGGAGAAGGCATGGGTATTCCTCCAATTCTCGGTGTAATGAGAAGATTGTTCATGATGGGCAAAGACTGTAAAGTCGTAATCTGTTATGAATCAAAAGAAGACGTATATCTTCTCAAGCCATTCAGAACGCTTGCTACCCAGCTTGAAATAATCACAGTTGACGGCAGCAACGGAAGAAAAGGCCACGTTTTCAACGCTATTCACGGCGAGAAATATGTATGTGCCTGTGCACCGGATGCAGTGCTGGAGAAGACTGCGCCAAAGACAGAAGCCGGACAGTTTGCTTCAATTGAATTCTTCGATGGAGAAGGCCCTGTTTTTGATAAGTCAGTTTTTGATGAATAATCGATGGATATTGTAAAAGAATTAGACATTGTTAGGGAATTTGCATCTCTTGTTGCAGAAGCAGGAGGTACAGCTTACTTTGTCGGGGGATGCGTGAGGGATGCTGAGCTCAGGCGCGGAATTAAGGACTTTGATATTGAAGTTCACAATATGGAACCGTCAGATCTCAGCCGGATAATCCGAAGAATAGCGGAGCCTCTTGCATTTGGCAAATCTTTTGGAATCTATTCTATTCCGGGAACTCACATAGATATTGCAGTTCCTCGCATTGAGAGAAAGACGGGCGAGGGACATCGAGGTTTCGACATAAAAGCTGATCCCGGAATGGGGACGTACCTCGCGGCTATCAGACGCGATTTTACCATCAACTCCATGATGAAGAACATTCTGACCGGAGAGATAACTGATCATTTCGGCGGAAGAGAAGACATAGAGAGAAAACTTGTACGTCATATAGACGAAGACCGCTTTGTTGAGGACCCGCTCAGAGTTCTGAGAGCTGCAAGATTTGCTTCAGTTCTGGGTTTTGAGATAGACCCTGTTACTGTTGAACTCTGCAGAACGGTTGACTTGAGCAATCTGAGCCGGGAGAGAATCGAACAGGAACTGAGAAAGGCTCTGCTTGATTCACCGAAGCCGTCTGTTTTCTTTGAATCGCTGCGGGATATGGGACAGCTTTCGCACTGGTTTCCGGAACTCGAAAAGCTCATAGGGGTTGAGCAGAATCCGAAATATCATCCCGAGGGTGACGTATGGGTGCACACCATGGAAGTCCTTGACAGAGCGGCGGCTTTTCGCGATGAAGTAAGTGACGCTTTTGCATTCATGCTTTTCGTACTATCGCATGATTTCGGTAAAATCACTGCTACTTCGTTTGTGAACGGCGCAATTCATGCGTATAAGCATGAATTTCAGGGAGCTGAGATTGCAGAGACTTTCCTGAAGCGTTTTGTCGGGGAGAAGGCTGTAATCAGGTATGTGCTGAATATGATTCCGCTTCACATGAGACCGAATGTATCGGCGTTCGCAAGGTCGTCGGTGAAATCAACGAATCATATGTTCGATGATGCATCTGCGCCTGAGGATCTTATATATTTTGCTATGTCTGACAAGCCGGTTATGGCCGAAGACGTCAAATTCGAAGGAGATAAGGAGTTTCTCTTTGAACGTCTTGCAATATACAGAGCGACGATGGACAAACCATATGTGAGCGGAAAGGACCTTATTGATGCCGGTCTCGAACCGGGAATATATTTCAATGAGGCTCTGGCATACGCGCACAAATTGAGGCTTGCTCAGGTTGATAAGGAATCGGCACTCAAGCAGACACTGTCGTATGTAAGGAAATATCAGGCAAAAAATAAAGGGGAGTAAAAGAATAAATGGACTGTCGTATTGAATACGGCAGTCCATTTTTTATCAATCAGCTGATTACTCTTCGTATAATGCGATGAATGTCTTATCAATTGCGTCTGCAAGTGCTTTGGCATTCTCCTGAAGCTTGCTGTCATAGAGCTTATTATCTTTCTTGCTGCTTACGAAACCTGTTTCGACTATGCAGGAAGGCATTTCCGGTACGCTGTTCTCATAATAGTCATCGTTAGGATCGAGAAGAGTACCTGGGTGAACACCTCTTGCGTAGAATCCCTGCTTCTCCATAGCATCAAGAATATTCTGACCGAGAAGCTGAGCTTCTTTAGAATTGCTGGAAGGTATCCATACCTCTACGCCATCACCTTCGGTTGCCTGATTTCGGTGAATCGATATGAAAAGCTGTGCTTCAGCCTCGTTGGCAATAGCTCCACGATCTTCTCGTTCTACTGTTGAGTCATCACTTCTTGACATAACAACCTTGTAGTCGAGGTCTTCGAGATTCTTTTTCACTTCAAGTGCGAGTGTAAGAGTATCGTCCTTCTCTGCTCTTCCCAATGCCTCTGAACCGGGATCTGCACCACCATGACCCGGGTCAATGAAGATTATTCCTCTTCCGACAAAAGGGGCATTGAAGGCATCTCTGTGAGTGAAAAGTCCAACTCCAAGAATTATAATGAGCAGGAGAATAACAAGGGCGGTTATTCTGCGTATTATTCTTTTTCTACGTCTTTTCTTCTTCTTTTCTCTTATGAGAATTGCTCTTATTTCGTCATCTGTAAGCTGCATGATTATTCTCTCCTTAACTATTGAATAATATTACAAATGAACAGTATTTGCAAATGTTGACTTGTTTGATGTATTATTAGTTAACTATGTAATTCACTTGAATAGGAGAAATGTGATTATGTATGCATTAACAGCTAAAGGAATGCAGTTCATGGACAAATACACCATTGGTGCAGGTATCCCAAGTGCCGTACTGATGGAGAATGCTGCCAGAGGAGTTGTAGATGAGATTGTTAAGCGTTTTCCGGATAAGGATTCACGCGTTCTTGTAGTTTGCGGCCCCGGCAATAATGGCGGTGATGCTGTATGTGCAGCAAGATGGCTGATTCACCTCGGATATAATGTAAATGTATATTTTATCGGAAGCATCGAGAAAGCATCAGCTGAGTTTATAAGACAGGTTAAGATTTTTGCAAAAGCTTATCCGAAAGTAAGTATTGCAGGCCTTCGTGGAGAAGGTGATGTTGCGGTGCTTCAGCTTGAGTATGACTGCATTGTTGATGGAATTTTCGGAATAGGACTCAATAAGAGACTGGGATACAATTATGTGAAGTTCATTGAATATCTCAACTCAAAGAAGGCATACAAAGTCGCTATTGATATTCCATCCGGACTTAATGCAACAACCGGAAAGGTAATGGAGGCAGCATTCAAAGCAGATCTAACGGTTACTTTTGCCAACTACAAGACCGGAATGTTCTTCGGAGAAGGAAGGAATCTGTGCGGCGAGACTGTTCTTGTGGATATTGGAATAATCGAAAGCGGATATAATGGCGTCGATGACAAGCTTTATCTCTGCGATAACGATTTCTATGAGAAGACAAGAAAAGAAGCTCTTCGTCAGAGAGAGGAGAAGTCTCATAAAGGCAGCTACGGAAGCGTTGGTATTGTTGTAAGTACTGACGGTATGCTTGGAGCAAGTATGCTGGCTGCTAAGGCTGCATACAGAACAGGCTGTGGTCTGGTAAAAGTATTCTGTCCAAGCAAGTACACTGGTTTCTTCAATGTTTCGATTCCTGAGGCTGTGATTGTGCCATACAAGAATGACGATGTTGTCGGTGCTCTCTCAGATTTCATGAAGAAGCTCGATGTAGTTCTGGTTGGCCCGGGAATGAAAGAGGATTCCACTGGAAGACTCATTATCAAGCAGATTCTTGCAGGTACAGTTCCTGCAGTATTTGATGCAGGCGCACTCAATCTTATTTCAAAGAATCTCAAGTCATTCAAGAGAAGAAAGTGTCAGTGCGTAATCACACCTCATGTCGGAGAGATGGCTAAGCTCTGTGGCGAGGATGTAAAGATTATCGAGAAAAACAGAATCGGTTTTACCTCGAAGTTCTCAGAGAAATTCGCAGTAAGTATGGTTGTGAAGTCAGACACATCTGTAATATCTCTTATCGGAAAGAAGGGCCAGAAGCTGTATATTGATACTGTTGGCAACTCTGGCCTTGCTACAGCAGGATCGGGAGATGTTCAGTCGGGTGTAATAGCATCACTTATCGCTCAGGGCAATTCAATCAATACCAGTCTTCTCTACGGTACTCTTGCACATGGAAGAGCTGCCGAGAAGTTCGGTGATGATGAAGACTCAAAGAGAAAGATGATGGCAGGAGATATTATAGATAATCTTTTCTAACAGATACTTGCAAAGAATGGTATGCTAATGATATAATTTCGTGTGTTATGGACGAACTGTTCCATTGCTATTAATTACACGGACGGAGGTGAGATAGGAATATGGCACAGGTAGTCGTTAGAGAGAACGAGAGCCTTGAGAACGCTCTTAAGAGATTTAAGAGATCATGCGCACGTGACGGAGTAATGGCTGAGCTCAGAAAGAGAGAGCATTACGAGAAGCCAAGCGTAAAGCGTAAGAAGAAGTCAGAGGCTGCTAGAAAGAAGGCTAGAAAGTTCTAAATTGCGTATAGACAAATGCGAATCGTAAGATTCGCATTTCGCATTTTTTGGGCGAATCTATGGTATAATATACTTGAAGAGAAATATATTTATATAAATAATACAGGAGGTTAGATATGGGAATTAAAGAACAGCTTATGGAAGATTACAAGGCAGCTATGAAAGCTGGAGACCATGTTACAAAAGAGACTGTTAACCTTGTCAGAGCAGCTATCAAGCAGCACGAAGTTGATGCAAGAGAAGAGATTCAGGATGAGGCTCAGATTATTTCAATCATCAAGAAGCAGGTGAAGATGCGTACAGATGCTCTTGCTGATTTTGCAAAGGCTGGAAGAGATGACCTCACAGAGGCATACAACAAAGAGATCGCTATCCTCAAGGCCTACCTTCCTGAAGAGATGAGCGCTGAGCAGATTTTTGCATCAGTAAAGAAGATTGCTGAGGACAGCGGACTTGAGCGCAACATGAAGAGCATGGGCGCAATGATGAAGGAAGTTATGAAAGAGCTTAAGGGCAAGGCTGACGGAAGTATGATCAACAAGGCTGTCAAAGATTACTTAAACGGCAAGGACGAATAATCAAGAACGACTCGAAAGGATTTCTGTAAATGCCAGACAACACAGAATTATTAAGAATTGAAATTCCGGACGATATCGAGAGTACTGAGCTTTTCGGCAATCTCGATTCAAATATCAAAGCGATAGAGCACGAGACTGGAACATCAATAATAATGCGCGATGATTGCATGCTCATCAGAGGAGAGAAACCTGAGCTTGCAGCCAGGGTTATCAACGCACTTATTGAGGCACTGCGTCTTGAGCCTACGCTGGATAAGCAGAGACTCAACTACATCATCGACATGCAGACGGAAGGCAGAGAGTACGATGAGAAGTCTACTGCAAGGGATATTATATGTTACACACATATGGGCAGACCGCTTCGTCCTAAGACAGCGAACCAGAAAGAGTACGTTGACAAGATCAGACGTTCAGATATGGTTTTCGGTATCGGGCCTGCAGGAACAGGTAAAACATATCTTGCCTGTGCGATGGCTGTTACAGCTTACAAGAACCGTGAGATTGAGCGTATTGTTCTAACTCGTCCGGCAGTTGAAGCCGGTGAGCGCCTCGGTTTCCTTCCGGGTGATATGCAGGAGAAGGTTGACCCTTATCTCAGACCGCTCTATGATGCGCTTTTTGATGTTCTCGGTCAGGAGGCTGCGGCCAAGCTAAAAGAAAAGGGTGCTGTAGAGGTTGTCCCTCTTGCGTATATGAGAGGCCGTACTCTCGATAATGCGTTCATCATTCTTGACGAGGCACAGAATACAACTCGTGAGCAGATGAAGATGTTCCTTACCCGTATGGGTTTCAATTCAAAGGTTGTAGTAACCGGAGATATTACTCAGATTGACTTACCGAGCGGAACAGTATCCGGTCTGAAGCAGGCAGAGAGAGTTCTCAAGAAAGTCGAAGGAATAGAATTCAGCTATTTCAGCGATGTCGATGTTGTAAGACATGAGCTCGTAAAGAGAATCATCAAGGCGTATAACGATTACGACAGCAAACATTCACTCAAGGATAATGTTCAGGACAAGAACAGGAATTTCAAGGCGAGAAGACGATGATATACATATACAGTGATGATAACGGCAGGCTGAGCGATTCAATCAGAGCATACATTGAGAAGGCAGCGCAGCTTGCTGTGACAAGTGAACTTGAGCTGGCAGAGGATACTGAAATTCCGGTGGAGATAAGCATAAGTGTAGTGGATGCTGAAGAAATTCAGTCAATCAATGCTGAGTTCCGTGGAATAGATAAAGTGACAGATGTTCTGTCATTTCCGCAGTATGAGAGTGCAGACGAGCTCGCTTATGAAGTTGAAGATGCACTTGATGACCCGGAGAACATAGTTTTTAACCCTATGCTTGGAGACGTGGTGCTTTGTTACGACAGGGCATGCGAACAGGCGGAGGAATACGGTACGGGAGTAGAGAGAGAACTTGTGTATCTCACAGTTCACAGCATTTTCCACCTGCTTGGTTACGACCATATGGAGGAAGATGAGAAAGCAGTAATGCGTGCAAGAGAAGAGGCTGTAATGTCAGCAATCGGACTTGCAAGATAAATACAGGATAGGCAGGAAATATAATGAAATCAGGATTCGTCGGAATTATCGGCAGACCTAATGTAGGTAAATCCACAATTATGAATAATATACTCGGTGAGAAGATTTCAATCACATCGAGCAAACCGCAGACAACACGTAACAGAATCACAGGAATCTACACAGATCTCGAAGCAGACGGCGGCAATGGGCTGCAGATTGTTTTCCTTGATACACCGGGAATACACAAGCCTAAGAACAAGCTCGGAAGCGCCATCAACGAGACTGCTGTTAATACTTTTAAGGGCGTAGATGTAATACTGCTTCTTGTTGACGGTACGAAGGATTTCGGAACTGGAGACAAGATGCTTACCGATATGCTCAGGGAAGTTGACACACCGAAGATTCTTGCCATCAACAAGATGGATATGATAGGACCTGAGCAGTATCTCAAGTTGTATCAGGAGTATGATGCCATGGGTATTTTTGATGATATTTACGGCACATCCGCTCTCAAGGGAGACAATGTCGACAAGCTGCTCGACAGACTTGCAGGATACATGGAAGAAGGTCCTATGTACTATCCTGAGTATATGGCAACAGACCATCCTGAGAGATTTGTTGTAAGTGAGATTATCAGGGAAAAGCTTCTCAATTATCTGCAGGAAGAGGTTCCTCACGGAGTTTTCATAGAAATCGAGTCATTCGAGGAGGGGCGCAACATCACTAATATCAGTGCTGTGATATACTGCGAGAAGAAATCCCACAAGGGAATCATTATCGGAAAAGAAGGCAAGAAGCTCAAGGGTGTCGGCAAAGCTGCCAGACTCGATATAGAGGACTTGCTTGGAACCAAAGTCTTCCTTTCTCTCTATGTGAAAGTTAAAGAGAACTGGAGAGATTCGGAAAGAATCGTAAGATACTTCGGATACAAGGACGAATAATGCTTATTACTACAGAAGGTATAGTACTCAAACAGCGCAAAATAGCCGGTAATCGAAGACTTATTGTAATTTTTACAAAGAAGTACGGAAAGATTACTGCCGGAACTTCCATCAATGAGAAAGGAAGAAGTAAGGCTGCTCTTGCGCTCAGACCTTTTACGCATGCTGAATATGACATCTTCAAGGGCAGGGACTCATACAGCCTCAATAATGCACAGGCTATAAGAAGTTATTACTCAATAGGCGAGGATCTTGACCGATTCATGGTTGCATCCCGCTTTATTGAGTATCTGGATGCCGTACTTGAGGAGGGGGAGGCAAGACCTAAGCTTTTCGAGATGTCGATTGAGTTTCTTGAGTCACTGACTCACGCGGAATCCAATTTCAAGACTCTTCTGTATGCCTTTATAATAAAGGCTCTGAGGCTGCAGGGAATTATGCCGGAACTTGGATGCTGTGCGGACTGCGGAAAGCCTCTGGCGGACATGTACAGAGAACGAGAACCGAAGCCACTGCTTTTCTCCGTGAATGCTGGCGGAATCGTATGCGGAGACTGTGCAGAGCAGGAGAAAAAGAACGGCGATTCGTTGATTTTCGCCCCTTCATTTGATATAGTCAACGTAGTACGGTACTTTATCGACAAACCGATTTCACACTTTGAGAAAATCGTACTTAAACCGAAGATTTCAGAAGAATTAGGAATTATTGTTTCCAGATATATAACTTATTATCTGGGTGTTAATGTTCTCGAAGGAGAACTGAGTATATAGTAGACGGAGGTGTATTATGGAAATTACTCTGGAGAAAATTGAACTGGTTAAAGACAGAACAGGTGCAACATATGCAGAGGCAAAGGCGGCTCTTGAGGCTGCAGACGGCAGTGTTGTCGATGCAATCATTGCAATAGAGGAATCAATCAACAGCGATTTCGAGTCAGGTGCTGCAGGCATCAAGGACAGCAAGCTTGTTGAGAAGGTAAAGGCAGTTATTGCTAAGGGAAATATGTCAAGAATCATCATCAAGAAGGATGGAGATTCAGTGCTCAATCTGCCTATCACTGCTGGTGTAGTAGGTGCTGTTCTGGTACCTTGGGGAGCAATCCTCGGCACTATTGCTGCAGTTGGAATGGGCTGTGCTATCGAGTTTGTCAATGACAAGGGAGACGTAGTTGACCTTAACGGCAAGGTAATCGGTGCATATGACAAGGCAGCTGATTTCTCGAACAATGCAAAGGAGAAGTTCGAGGAGCTTAACATCAAAGAAAAGATTGATGACTTTAACATCAAGGAGAAGATTGACGAGCTTAAGTTAAAGGAGAACTTCGAGGATCTCAAGAAGCAGGCCGGCAATATTTTCAAGAAAACTGCTTCAGACAGCAATGATGAAGGCATTCAGTTCGGAGAGCACATCAACATCGATGTGGAGGATATCGAAGAAGCTGAGAAGATTGACGAATAATCGTTATAAATGTTGTGATGAAGGCGGCACCGAGAGGTGCTGTCTCGTTGCATTTATTATTATATTCTAATCCGTTATTTCTACAGTATTAAAGACAATCAGAAGACATTTAGGAGAGTTTGATGGCGAAGGAGATTAACGGCGAAGAGCGTGTTGTAACAATGGACAAGCTTACAGCTCTTGCCAAGAACAGAGGTTTTATCTTCCCAGGTTCAGAGATCTATGGAGGTCTCGCCAACACATGGGATTACGGTCCATTAGGAGTAGAGCTTAAGGACAATATCAAGAAAGCATGGAGACGCAAGTTCGTACAGGAATCAAGATATAATGTAGGACTCGATGCAGCTATTCTTATGAATCCTGAGACATGGGTTGCTTCCGGTCACGTTGGAGGATTCTCAGATCCTCTCATCGACTGCAAGAGCTGCAAATCAAGATTCAGAGCAGATCAGCTCATTGAAAACTTCATGGGCGAAAAGGGTGAAACTATTCAGTGCGACGGATGGGACAATGAGAAGCTTGAAGCATTCATCACTGACAATGCAGTGCCTTGCCCTGAGTGCGGAAAGACTGATTTTACCGGCATCAGAAAGTTTAACCTGATGTTCAAGACATTCCAGGGAGTAACAGAGGATTCTGCAGCTGAGATTTATCTCAGACCTGAGACTGCACAGGGAATCTTTGTTAACTTCAAGAGTGTACAGAGAGCTGCAAGAAAGAAGATTCCATTCGGAATTGCACAGGTAGGAAAGTCATTCAGAAACGAGATTACACCTGGTAACTTTATTTTCAGAACAAGAGAGTTTGAGCAGATGGAGCTTGAGTTCTTCTGCAGACCGGGAACAGAACTTGACTGGTTTGCATACTGGAAGGATTACTGTGCTAACTTCCTCAAGTCACTCGGCGTTAAGGACGAGAGCATGAGACTCAGAGACCATGATCCTGAGGAGCTTTCACACTACAGTAACGCAACGACTGACATTGAGTTCAAGTTCCCATTCGGATGGGGAGAACTCTGGGGCATTGCATCAAGAACTGATTTTGACCTGACAGCTCATCAGAATCACTCAAAGCAGGATATGAATTACCTCGATCCTGAGACAAATGAGAAATATATCCCATATGTAATCGAGCCATCAGTAGGTGTTGAGCGTATGCTGCTCGCCATTCTCACAGATGCTTACGATGAGGAAGTTCTTGTTGACGGAAAGGGCAAAGAGGATGTAAGAACTGTTCTCAGACTCCATCCAGCACTTGCACCTTACAAGGTTGCTGTTCTTCCACTTTCAAAGAAGCTTGAAGAGACTGCACTTCCAATCTATGAGGAGCTTTCAAAGTACTTCATGGTTGATTACGATGCAGCTGGATCAATCGGAAAGAGATACAGAAGAGAGGACGAGATTGGTACTCCGTTCAGTATCTGTGTTGATTTCGAGACTGAGGAGACACAGTCAGTTACTATACGTGACAGAGATACAATGGAACAGGTTAGAGTTCCTCTGTCAGACGTTAGAAAATATATTGAGGACAAACTTATTTTTTAAAACCATCTAAGGAGAAAAGAAAATGAAATACGTTTATTCATTCAATGAAGAGTCAAAAGAAACCAGCCAGGAAAGAAAGGCTCTTCTCGGTGGTAAGGGTGCCGGACTTGCAGAAATGACAAAGATCGGTCTGCCTGTTCCTTTCGGATTCACTATCACAACAGACGCATGCAAGAAGTATCAGGATGACGGAAATAAGCTTGACGAAGCTATCATTAACGAAGCATTTGAGCACCTTGCTGAGCTTGAGGAAGTAATGGGAAAGCAGTTCGGAAGCGATGAGAACCCACTCCTCGTATCTGTAAGATCAGGAGCTCCTATCTCAATGCCTGGTATGATGGATACAATCCTTAACCTCGGACTTAATGACACATCAGTTCAGGGTCTTGCAGTTAAGACAGGAAATGACAGATTCGCATACGACAGCTACAGAAGATTCATTCAGATGTTCGGTGATGTCGTAATGGAGATCAAGAAGGCTAAGTTCGATGAGATTTTCAACGCACAGAAGGACAAAGCCGGTGTAAAGCTTGATACAGAGCTTACAACAGAGGACCTCAAGGAGGTTATTACAGGATATAAGGCTCTTGTAAAAGCCGAGCTCGGAAGAGAGTTCCCTCAGGATCCAAAGGAGCAGCTCGTCGAGGCTATCATGGCTGTATTCCGTTCATGGAACAACGACAGAGCTATTCTCTACAGAAAGACCAACGGAATCTCAGATTCACTCGGAACAGCTGTAAATGTACAGTCAATGGTATTCGGTAATACAGGTGACAATTCAGGTACAGGTGTAGCATTCACAAGAAACCCTGCTACAGGTGAGAATGTTATCTTCGGTGAGTTCCTTGTTAACGCACAGGGAGAGGATGTAGTAGCCGGTATCAGAACACCTCAGCCTATCTCAGAGATGAAGGATGCTTT
>JAZUII010000068.1:0-3395 GCA_045642105.1 Anaerovoracaceae bacterium
GACCTATTATAATTCTCGACCTACTATAGCTCTTCGCCCAGATCCTTCAGGATTGCCATAGCTTTCTTGCAAGCGTCGCAATCGCAGTACTTCTTGCCAGCAGCCTTGAGCTCCTCAGCATGGCCCTTAATCTGTTCTGCCAGCTCAGCGCCAAATTTAGCTCTTCCTTCCTCTGAACCGAAGAGAACGAGCATTTCGTCAACTGTTGCAATTCCTTCTTTCAGCAGCGGTTTTAAAGCCTTTTCAGCTACTTCTTCAGCATCTGTTCCAACCTTAGCCAGCCAATCTTCTGCTGCAGCCTTGAGCGGTGCATAGCAGTGACCCTCGAGCAGTGATTTAACCTTATCTATTGTATTCTGATTAGCCATGATTATTCCTCCATAATAGGTAATCGGTGGTCACAATTGACCACCGATATTATTATACACCTATTCGATTAACACTTATATACCCTATTACAAACTCCAGTCTTCCTGCTTAGTGTGTAATAATTCATGGGACTTGTGTGAAAGTGGTTTCTCGAAGAACTCTTCGTAAATTGCAAGTACGTCAGGGTTCTCGTGAGATCTTCTAAGAGGATTCTTCTTGTCGATCTCGTAGAGTCTTTCCTTTCTAACTCCAGCAAGTTCCTCTCCATCCTTGATAGGCTGTCCGCCGCCGCCTGCGCAGCCGCCTGGGCAAGCCATAATCTCGATGAAGTCATACTCAGCTCTGCCTGCGAGAACTTCTTCAATGAGTGCTCTTGCATTAGCAAGACCTGATGCGATAGCAACTCTAACCTCGATATCACCAGCCTTGAATTTGGCATCTCTCCAGCCCCAGAGGCCTCTTACCTCGCTGAATGCATCAGCATCAACATTCTCGCCTGTAATGAGATAGTAAGCAGATCTGAGAGCAGCCTCCATTACGCCACCTGTTGCTCCGAAGATAACAGCTGCGCCTGTGCCGCTACCGAGTGGACTGTCAAACTCTTCCTCAGGAATATTAGCTGCATCAATGTTGAGCTTTCTGATAAGTCTATCGAACTCTCTTGTAGTGAGAACCATGTCAACGTCCTTATCAGTAGCATCATTAACCTCATTAACGTCGCACTCGAACTTCTTAGCAGTACATGGCATCAATGATACGCAGAAGATATCTTCCGGATTCTTGCCAATCTTCTCTGCGAAGTAGCTCTTAGCAACTGCTCCGAACATCTGCTGAGGTGATTTAGCTGTGGACAGATTGTTAGCAAGTTCAGGATAGTGAAGCTTAACGAATCTTACCCAGCCTGGGCAGCAAGATGTGAACATAGGCATCTTGTACTCGCCAGGATGTGTCATTCTCTCGATAAACTCGCTTCCCTCTTCCATGATAGTCAAGTCTGCTGTGAAGTTAGTGTCGAATACATAGTCAACACCAAGTCTTCTCATAGCAGCTGCCATTCTCTTCTCAGTAGCCAGTTCAGGATCAAGGCCGATTCCGTCTCCCCATGCAGATCTCACTGCAGGAGCAACCTGTGCAACAACAACCTTGTTAGGATCATCAATAGCGTCAAGCAGCTTCTCTGTGTCGTCTCTCTCGAACAGTGCTCCAACAGGACAGTGCGTTACACACTGACCGCACATAGCACAGCCTGCCGCATTGAGGTCAAGACCATCTCTTACGCCAACTCTTGCGTGGCTACCGGTTCCAATCAGATCCCATACATTGCAGCCCTGAATCTTGTCACATACCTCGATACAACGCATACACATGATGCACTTACCTTCTCTTCTGATGAAAGGTAGGCTAGTATCCCAAGTAGTCTTGAGAATAGTTCTTTCGTATGGGATATGATAAATATTCATATCACTTGCAAGGTCCTGAAGTTTGCAGTTACCGTTTCTTGTACAAGCAGGGCAATATCCATCATGCTTGGACAGAATCAGTTTGAGGTTGGTCTCTCTTGCCTTCATAACTCTTCTGGAGTTAGTCTTAACAACCATTCCCTCTGCACAAAGTGTATTACATGCAGCATTGAGCTTTGGCTGTCCCTCAACCTCTACAACGCAGATACGGCAAGCACCGATATCTGATAAATCCTTGTAATAACATAGAGTAGGAATATTAATTCCAACGGACTTAGCGGCATCAAGAATAGTTGTGCCCTCTTCTACGGTAACATTAACACCGTCAATTACCAGATTAATCTTAGCCATTAGAACTTGCCCTCCTTTCTCTTTCCAAGACCATAGTGATCGCATCTCAGACATCTTGAACACTCTTGAGCTGCCTCTTCATCACTCATGCCATATTCCATAAGTCCAAAGTCACACTTACGGTCTCCGGCAGGTCTTTCTGTCATATTTACTCGGCCACATGCTGTGGTGAACTTGTATGATGCAGGTGTTCTATCAGCATCCATTCTAACTTCACCATCACCACCGAGGTACTGATCCATTGTTACAGCTGCAACCTTACCAGCCTCAATAGCTCTGATAACTGTTTCCGGACCGAATACGCAATCTCCTCCAGCGTACACACCCTCCATATCAGTTACCTCAGCTGCAAGGTTTGCTACTATTTTATTTCTGTTAGTAGGAATTCCTACCTGAGCAAGCGCGTCTGAGTCAATGCTCTGTCCAATTGCTACGATAACAATATCTGCTTCAACCGGAGTCTCAGGGACATCGGCGTTTCTAACAGAAGGTCTGCCTCTGTCAACAGGTCCTGTAATCTGCTTCTGAAGAACCATTGTCTTAACATGATTATTCTCATCAACATCGATTCTTACAGGTGCCATCAAGCTCATGATTTCAGCACCTTCAGCAATTGCTCCCTCAATCTCTTCTGCCTGGGCAGTCATATCTTCAACTCTTCTTCTGTATGCACAAATAACTTTCTCAGCGCCAAGTCTGATGGAAGTTCTTGTTACGTCCATTGCAACATTACCTCCGCCGACTACTACTACAGTCTTACCGCTGAAGTCCGGGCGTTCACCCTCTCCAACCATACGAAGAATTTCTACAGCTGACATAACACCATCTGCCTCTTCTCCAGGAATTCTTAATGTTGAAGCTGACTGAGCTCCAATTCCAATATAGATGGAATCGTATTCTTTTCTGATGTCTTCCAGCTTGATATCCTTACCTACAGAAACGCCTGTCTCGTAAGTAATGCCTGTCTTCAAGATAGCATCAATATCCTTATCCAGCCACTCATCAGGCAGTCTGTATGGAGGAATTCCATATCTCAGCATTCCGCCAAGTTTGTCTCTCTGATCGAACACCTTAACTTCGTGACCCATCAGCTTGAGATAGTATGCTGCTGTAAGTCCGGATGGACCGCCACCGATGATTGCAACCTTCTTGCCTGTTGCAGGCTCACATTCAGGTGGATCTACAATTCCTGATTTCTCAACTGCAACCCTCTTA
>JAZUII010000069.1:0-16464 GCA_045642105.1 Anaerovoracaceae bacterium
ATTTCCTCATTGTGTGGGATTTCATTCACTACGCGAAGAGCAATGGCATCGCAGTTGGACCCGGACGTGGTTCGGCTGCGGGAAGCATCGTTTCATACTGCCTCGATATTACCGAGATTGACCCGATAAGATACAGCCTGATTTTCGAGAGATTTCTCAATCCTGAGAGAGTCAGCATGCCTGATATCGACGTCGACTTCTGCATTGAACGCCGTCAGGAGGTTATAGATTACGTTGTCGAGAAATACGGCAAGGACAAGGTGTCGCAGATTATCACCTTCGGAACGTTAAAAGCAAAGGCGGCTGTTCGTGACGTTGCGAGGGCGCTTAACGCGACATATGCGGAAGGTGATGAGATTGCAAAAGCCATTCCAAATGATCTCGGCATTACCATTGCGAAGGCGCTCGAGGTCAATCCTGAGCTGAAAAAGAGATATGAGACAGAGCCTCTTGTCAAAAGCATTCTAGACATGTCTATGGCTGTTGAAGGAATGCCAAGACACTCATCGACTCACGCTGCCGGTGTTGTGATCAGTAAGCTGCCGCTCGACGAGTATGTCCCTCTCTATTCGTCAGATAAGGGATTGGCAACGCAGTTTAACATGACAACAATTGAGGAGCTCGGTCTTCTCAAGATGGACTTTCTGGGACTCCGTAACCTGACAGTAATCAGGGATGCAATGAGACTGATTGAGGAGAACCATGGAGTCACGATAGATTTCTCCAGCATGGGTTATGATGACCCAGCTGTATATAAAATGATATCCGAGGGCAATACCAAGGGTGTGTTCCAGCTCGAGAGCGTCGGCATGACAGAGTTCATGAAGAACCTGAAACCGACCTGCTTCGAGGATATTGTTGCGGGAATATCCCTGTACAGACCGGGTCCTATGGACTCGATTCCAAAGTATATCGACAATAAGAAGCACCCTGATAATATCAGATATATTGATCCTCATCTTGAGCCGATTCTCGGCGTAACCTACGGCTGCCTGGTATATCAGGAGCAGGTTATGCAGATTGTAAGAGATCTCGGCGGATACTCATATGGACGTTCCGATCTTGTGCGCCGTGCAATGAGTAAGAAGAAAATGGCCGTAATGCTCGAGGAGAAAGAGTATTTTATACACGGAAAAAAGACCGAGGACGGCGCTGTAGAGATTGCAGGCTGTGTGGCTAATGGAATACCTGAGAGCGCTGCAGAAGAGATATTTGAGGACATGGTAAGCTTCGCCGAGTACGCGTTCAACAAGTCCCACGCGGCTGCATATGCGGTTGTAGCGTACGAAACAGGCTATCTCAAGTGTCACTATCCTGTGGAGTTCATGGCGGCTCTAATGACAAGTGTGGCGGGCAATGCGCAGCATACAGCAATCTATGTCCGCAACTGCCGCGAGATGGGAATAAAGACACTTCCGCCATCAGTGCTTAAGAGCGGAAGGAATTTTACCGTAGAAGACGGCAAGATACGATTCGGCCTGCTCAGTGTCAAGAACGTTGGAATAGGCATTATTGACGCGATTATCGAGGCGAGAGAGCAGAATGGTGAGCCTCAGGATATGTTCGAGCTCATCAACTCAATTAATCCAAAGGAACTTAACCGCAAAGCGATAGAGTCGCTGATAAAAGCAGGAGCTTTTGACGACCTGCACGATAACAGAGCTGCGATGATGGCTGCCTGTGATGAGGCGGTGCAGACGGCTCAGCGAAAAGCCCGCAAGGCGGGAAGCAATCAGATGTCGTTTTTCCAGATGGATGATATGGAGGATCTCCTCGGCGATATTCAGGCTAGTCCTGAACTTCCTAAGGTTCAGAATTTCTCCGGCGACCAGCTGCTGGCCCTGGAAAAGGAGATGCTTGGCGTATATCTTACAGGACACCCGCTCGACGCTTACAGAGAACTGATTGATAGGCACGTAAGTGCGACTGTAATGGATCTGCAGCCGGATGATGAATTCGGTCTTGACGATGGAAGCGATGACACATATGTTGTACAGAACTCGAGGTTCCGGGACGGACAGATGGTTGTTATGGCCGGTATGCTGACCGATGTCAAAACGATGATTACCAGAAAAGCTCAGGAGATGGCCAGACTTCAGCTTGAGGACTATGATGGCATCATCAACGCAATTGCCTTCCCGAAGGTCTTTGAGAAATACAGACATGCCATCCGCAATGATGCGGTTGTTGCTGTAAAAGCAAGGCTGAGCTACAAGGAAGAGTCTGAGCCGGAGCTTCTACTCGATACAGTGGTAGAGATTGATAGAATCGCGGAGCTTGTCAATGCGAGAAATCGTGCGGAAAGAAGTTGTGAGCCTCGCAGAGAACAGAGGCGCGAATCATCGAGTCAGACTTCACAAGCGGCACCGGCGAAGGCGGACTATGTCAAGCTTCGTGTAAGCCCTGAAGTAGTTGCTGCGCATAAGGATGAAACCGGTCTTCTGTATCACATCAATGATATGATTTCGCTTTATCCAGGCGACAGAGAGGTGCTGGTATATTTGCCGGGCGGCAGGATGCTCAGAGCAGACAGCGAACATCGTGTGGAGATGTGCGACGAACTTCGTGCAAAGCTCGAGAAGATGCTCGGTAAAGAGAATGTCAAAGGATAAAAGAGAACAGGTATACAAATATGAAGAAAAGTATAGTAATCTACAGCTCGAAGAGGGGCAGCACTAAGCAGTATGCAGAGTGGATTGCAGAAGAGCTTGGAAGTGATCTTGTAACCTTCCAGGAATCAAAGAATGTCAATCTGCGTGATTATGACCTCGTAATCTACGGAGGCTGGATTAGAGGAAGCGGTATCGTGGATTTTGACGTGTTCAAGAAGAGACTGACGAGAGACATCCTCGACAAAATGATTGTTTTCGGTGTCGGAATTGCAAATGAGTCGATTGAGAATTATCAGCAGGTGTATGAAATCAACTACAAGAAAATCAGCCGCGATGGGGGCAAGAATCCTACTCTCTACATCCTCTCCGGCGCTTATGTCCCTGAGAAAATTCAGGGCATGGACAAGATTCTGATGGGCGTTATGAAGAAGGTTCTTATGGCCGGCAGTACTGCTGATGCAAAATCAGAGGCAGCTTCAATGAAGGATAGAATCGTCAATGGAGTTGATCTCGTCAAGCGCGAGAACATCAACGCTCTCGTAAGAGAGGCAAAGAAGTTCCTGCAGTAATATGAAACAATAATAAAAGTGCTGTCCGTAAGGACAGCACTTTTTGCTTGCGATACTATTCAGTTCTGTCGAGATTCTTCCAGCCGTAGCGATATATCGAAATGATAATTGATGCCTCAGTTGTAATCTCGTCGAGCAGGCCTGCCCATGAACCTACAATAATGTCGTAGATGATCCACAGCGGGGAATTGAAGACCATACCTGCGATACGAATCTTCTGCGGATTAAAGGTGTAGCCTCCAATGGTTATGGCTATTGTTGCACCCCATGGGAGGAGCGAAATCCAGCCTTCCCAGGTGAATGCAGTTATTATACATGTTCCTATGCAGAGAAGCAGGCACATTGTCCTGCTGTGAAGCTTCTCGGATTTGCTTGCGAGAAAGGCACATCTTGCAATGCTCAGGAGGTAGTTCGCTCCGCCTGAAGCAGCGCCCAGCAGCAGGAAGTGCAGTGAATAAAAAATATATGAGAAGGTCTGACATGTGAACAGACCTCGATTGCTTTTGAACTGGAATGAGACGATGTAGAAAATAATTCCTATGACTCCGATTCCCTGGATTACTAGATTGTGAAGATTCATAAAGTGTGTACCTCTTATGCTTGTTAATCTGACAGCATTACTATTATACACAATAAGTCAATAAAACTCAGCGCATATTGGGCACAGCTATTTTTCGCTATAGCTGCAAAGCCTGTAATTCTGCAACCATTTGTATCTATGCCCAGTGTTTGGGAAAAGGTGTTTTGGCACTATAGCTATATAACCATCAAATCTGCAACCATTCGTTGTAGATGTAAGCTGTTATCTGCTCTGATTCTGTATCAAAAACTTCTGTCAATGGTTGCAGAAACAAGGGCTATCGTCTTATAGCGAAAAATAGCTGTGCCTAGAATCGATAAGTCAGTTGTCAATGGTTGCAGAATGCAGGGCTATCATCGTATAGTGCCAATTTCCTTGTGCCAGAATAATATGCAACAAAAAGAAAGCTGCCCCACAAATCTGCGAGGCAGCTCTCATAGTGTTTAGTTCTTATTTCTGCTTCATGTTCAGATTCCATTCTTTGATATCTGTGTGGAGCAGTTTGTGTGATGTGTGTGACAGTGGTGTATCCAGGAATTCATCGTATGCCATCTTAATTACAGGGTTCTCGTGTGAGAATCTGAGTTCGTTGGCAGCATCAAGAGCGTAGAGATGCTTTGCTCTCTTTGCAGCTTTCTCCTCGCCGTCTACGAATGGCTGTCCGCCACCGCCTACGCAGCCGCCTGGGCATGCCATGATTTCAACAAAATCATATGCAACCTTGCCGGAGTTGATAGCGTCTATGAGCTTGCGGGCATTGCCGAGTCCGCTGGCGATAGCAACCTTGAGGTTAGTGCCTGCGAGATCGAATTCTGCCTCTTTCCAGCCGTCCATACCTCTTACAGCCTTGAATGCATCAGGTTCAGGATTCTCGCCTGTTACGAGGAAATATGCGCTTCTGAGAGCAGCTTCCATAACTCCGCCTGTTGCTCCGAAGATAACGCCGGCTCCTGAGTGTGTGCCAAAGAGGCTGTCATATGGCATATCTGTCAGGTCTTTTACCGAGATATTCTCACCCTTAATCATTCTTGTGAGCTCTCTTGTAGTGAGTACAAGATCAACATCACTGCCGTGATCACTGTCGTTAACTGCGTCAACGCTGCGCTCGTACTTCTTTGCCATGCAAGGCATGATTGAAATCGAGAAAACCTTTGAAGGGTCAACGCCGAGCTTCTGTGCGATGTAAGTCTTTGCCATTGCACCGAACATCTGCTGTGGTGACTTTGCTGTTGAGAGATCCTCAACCATGTCAGGATACTGAGTTGATGCGAATCTTACCCAGCCAGGGCAGCATGATGTGAACATTGGCCAGTGATATCTGTTTCTGTTGCTGAGTCTCTGGAGAAACTCGCTTCCTTCTTCCATAATTGTGAGGTCAGCTGTGAAGTTAGTATCGAAAACATAGTCGATTCCCATCTTCTTGAGGGCGCATACGAGCTTGCCCATTGTAGCATCCTTCTCTTTAAGACCAATCTGCTCTCCCCATGCGGCTCTTACAGCAGGAGCAACCTGAACGATTGTTACAGTCTCAGGATCGCTGAGTGCTCTGTTGAGGAGACCTCTGTCGTCACGCTCTCTAAGTGCGCCTACAGGGCAGTGAGTTACGCACTGACCGCAAAGGGCACATGCTGATGTATCGATAGAACCGCTACGAACACCTACAGTAGTGTTTTTACCTGAACCTACAACGTCCCAGATGCTGAGAGTCTGAACCTTCTCACATACCTGAATGCAACGCATGCACTTGATACATTTGGAAGCATCTCTGATGATAGGAAGTGACCTGTCCCATCTGTCTTTCTCTGCTGTGTACTGGTAGTCAAGCTGCAGGATTCCGATATCGTTGGCAACCTTCTGAAGTGAGCAGTTGCCGCTTCTTGCACAGTATGCGCAGTTTGCGTTGTGGTCTGAAAGAATAAGTTCTACATTAATCTTTCTTGCTCTTCTTACCTTAGGGCTGTTGGTCTGAATAACCATGCCTTCAGCACACTCGGTGTTGCAGGCTGTAACCAGCTTATCCATGCCGGCAACCTCAACGAGGCAGACTCTGCATGCACCGATTTCGTTAATATCTTTGAGATAACAGAGGTGAGGAATATCGAAGCCTACCTTCTGTGCGGCATCCATAATGGATGTACCTTCTTTGACGGCAACCTGTTGGCCATTGATTGTTACATTTACCATTTGCTGCACCTTCCTCCTCTGAATGAACCATATCCGTGGCAATCGCATCTGAGACATCTTGATGCCTCGAACATTGCCTCTTCTTCCTTCATGCCGAACTCGATTTCGTCGAAGTCGTTACCTCTCTGCTTAGCGAATCTCTCCTTGAGCTCAACTCTTCCTGCTGGAAGGTTGTCATCAGGAGTTGGAGCAGGGATGTCGATATCAACGCTGATCTCGTGGTTGTATCCGAGAAAGCTGTCGATGTTGGCTGCAGCAACTTTACCGGCTGCAATAGCATTGATAACTGTTGAAGGACCTGTTACGCAGTCTCCGCCTGAGTATGTTCCCTTAACATCCTTAACAACGCCGGCTTTGTCTGTGATGATATTGCCTCTGTTAACAGGAACTCCTGCTTCCTCTACGAAAACAGAGTCTGTTGCCTGTCCGATAGCTGCGATGATGATATCGCAAGGAATCTTCTCTTCTGCCTCTGATGAAGCGACAGGTCTAGGTCTTCCGGAAGCATCGGCTTTACCTGCAATCTGAGGCTGAACCCAGAGAGCAGCAACATTACCGTGCTTGTCTGTCTCGATTCTTGATGGAGCCTTGAGCTGGTGGAGTGTACATCCCTCTGCGATAGCGCCGCGAATCTCATCAGGAAGAGCAGTCATGTCATCACGTCTTCTTCTATATACAATTTTTACTTCTGAAGCACCAAGTCTCATAGCTGTACGAGCTACGTCCATTGCTACATTACCGCCTCCGATAACAGCAACTGTCTTGTTCAGGAAGTCAGGCATCTCTTCGTCACCGATACCTCTGAGCATCTCAACAGCAGGGATTACGCCCTTAGCATACTCGCCCGGAATTCCGATTCCCTTGGCGTTATGTGAACCGATTGAGATATAGGTTGCATCGTACTCTTCTCTGAGCTCTTCGATTGTCTCAGCTGAAGAAATATCGCAGCCCATCTTAACCTCTACGCCTGTTGAGAGAATAGCGTCGATATCCCACTGCAGTCTCTCTCTAGGGAGTCTGTAGTTAGGAATTCCATAGCGGAGCATTCCGCCGAGGTGATTACGCTTCTCGAAAACAGTTACTTTGTGTCCCATGAGTGAGAGGTAGTAAGCGGCTGTAAGTCCTGATGGACCGCCTCCGATTACAGCAACCTTCTTGCCTGTATCGTCCATCTTCTCAGGAACCGGAACCTCACCGCAGTTATCTACAGCGTATCGCTTGAGTCCTCTGATGTTGATAGGTGCATCAACAAGGTTTCTTCTGCACTTCATCTCACATGGATGTTCGCAGATGAGGGCGCAGACTGTTGGGAAAGGGTTGTCCTTTCTGATCAGCTTAACTGCATCCGCATTGCGGCCGGCCTTGATGAGAGCAATGTATCCAGGGATATCTACGTTAGCAGGGCAGAGTGATACACAAGGTACAGGCTCTGTCTGAAGCTTGATGTTGTCCGCACATCTTCCTGTTGTGCAGTGTGAAACGAAATCTTCACGATAGCCTTTGATTCCCTTGAGAACCATCTTTGCTGCTTCTGATCCGATCGCACAGTCAGATGTCTGCATGATGGTTTCTGCAGTTCTTTCCATAAGATCTATAGTTGAGAGTGGAGTTTCTGTGTTGTTATCCAGAACATCATTCATCATGATTTCGAGCTGTCCGAGTCCCAGTCTGCAAGGCACACATTTACCGCAGCTCTGTGAATGGCAGAGCTTGAGGAATGCGGCTGTCAGATCAACAGGGCACTGTCCCGGAGGGCTCGCAATAATACGTCTTTCCAGATCCTTGTAAAGTCTTTCGACTGTCTGCTGAGCAGAGTCATTTGACTTAAGATATAGTCTGTTGTTCATGCTTAGTATCCTTTCGAATGTAACTAAAAATATATAGTTCTATGTTAATTTTACAACAAAATGGGGTGGTAAAAAAGGATAGTCAAATACTTGACAAAGTCATTATGTAAAAAGGACGGTATGAATACCGTCCTAGAGAGATACTCCGAGATTATAGGCTTCGTCGAGGAATTTCTTTGCTTCAGGTTTATTGTCTATATCGCCTACTAGGGCGCATCCGCTTGCGAGCACCTTGCCGAGATTTTTCCACTGAATCTTGTCCATTATATAGTCGTAATATTCTGCAACAGAGTCGAAGTCATTTCCAGCTGCAGCCATAAGGAGAAGGCTTTCTTTGCCGTAGAGGCCATTTCCGCCACCTTCAACGAGTGCATACAGTCTGTCAACTGCGGCTCTGAGCTGTGCACTGATTGTCCACCAGTACAGAGGGGAGGCCCATACAATAGTATCAGCATCTCTGACTGCCGCATAGATGAGGTCCATATCGTCCTTCTGGGAACATGGAGAAGCTTTTTTCCCCTGACCGCACATACAGCCTTTGCATCCTTGTATGTTCATGCTGTCAAGCATGAAGGTCTGAACGCTGTGACCGGCTTCCTCGGCTCCTTTTGTAAAAGCTTTAATAAGACCTGCGGTATTGCCTTCAGGGCGTGGGCTGCCGTTAAGAATTACTATTTTCTTGCTCATGTGAATTACCTCCATATATTTGTCGTGCATATTATATCAAATCTAAGGCAGACTGTGTTATAATATAACTTCCGAAAGTACGTTAAAAATGGCTGTTTCGGCAGAAACAGCATACTATATAAACAGTAGGAGAATAAGATGAAAGACAAGTATTATTTTACCGATGATATCGCTGTTATCAACTTTGACCTAGGTATGCCGGACTCAAGGTCAGGCCTTCTCAAGACAGACGGTTTTGCGGATATTGCTCTGCAGTTCCTCGCCTATGTCAAAGAGTCTAATCCGGATCTTTATGACTGGGCGGTAAAAGGCAAGAACGATAGACAGGCAGTCAAGGATATCGTAGATGTGGCCAGAGCTGCTATTGTTTTCGAACTTGAAGAGCTTGATAATCCATATCTTGAAGATACAGATATGTTCCTCGAATTCGTAGAGGAGTTCTTCGACTTCTGGAAAGATCATCAGAGATATTCAGTAATCACAATCAACCCTGATGCAGACAACAACAGCTTCGTCAACCAGGATTCTGCTTTTAACCACCTCGTGCGTAATACCTTCCGTACACTCGAGCAGACACTTGTCGGACGCAAAACACAGGTTTTCCGTCAGCAGCCTTCAGGAACTAACGGAGCTATCGCATGCTATAAGCGTGAGGAGAAGACACTGAGCGACAGATACTCATTCCTGAACGATGTGATGTTCATAGACTCGCTGATGATGAGAACTCCTATGATTCTTCATCCAAAGTCAAACAAGCGTGAGGGAATGTTCGAAGAGGTCGAGAAGAATCCTGCTTACAGTTTTGATGGCAATCCTGATGACTACTTCTGCTATCCTGCAAAGGTTGGAAGCCTGCTGATTTTCATCTGTTTCCACAAGGATTACATTTCAAGCGGCGTTCCATGTGCTAACCTCTTTGAGATTGCAACTCCTGAAGAGGCAGCGGGCAAGCCGGACGGTATTGTTATTTTCGGCAATCCGGATGGACAGGGAAAATGCACTTTCTATCATGACTGCGACGAAGAGGTGTGGGTAGGAAGCGTTTCTTCAAGCGATAAGATTGAGTACTTCGGCTACATGAAGAAGATGGTTCTCACAATTCACAACGCTATCATGATGCAGAAAGAATGGCTGCCAATCCACGGTGCATTCATCAATATCACAATGAAGAATGGCGTGAAGAAGGGCATCTGTCTTATGGGAGATTCCGGTGCGGGCAAGTCAGAGACTATCGAGGCACTCAAGGCTCTCGGCAAGGATAAGATTCGTAAAATGGATATTGTTTTCGACGATATGGGAACATTTCACATTGAGGACGGTGTAGTATATGCGCAGGGTACTGAGACAGGTGCTTTCGTAAGACTCGACGACCTTGATCCGGGCGCACCTTACCGCGATATGAACAGATCAATTTTCTTCAATCCGGACAAGCATAATGCGAGAGTAATCACTCCTGCTGCACCTTACAAGATTGTGGCAAACAACCACAAAGTGGACCTTTTCGCATATGCTAATAACTATGATGACAAGACAGGTCTCAACAGATTTGAGACAGCTGCTGATGCAAAGGAAGTTTTCGTAAGAGGAAGAAGAATGGCGAAGGGAACAACTCAGGAGGTTGGCCTTTCGGAGACATATTTCGCAAATCCATTCGGTCCTATGCAGAAGCAGGATATATGTGAGCCTATTATTGATAAGGTTTTCGCTACTCTTGAGAAGAATGGAACCTTTATTGGAGAGGTGTATACTCACCTCGGACTCAATCCGGAGGGAGATGACATCGGCATTGCGGCTGAGGCGCTTCTGGACTTTATTGAGTCATAGAAAGCAGCTTGTGATATTAATAGAGGAGCAAATATGAACAGATCATTCTTTAAAGATTACAATTACAAAAAGCATGCTATGGTGTGCTCCATTGTGTATGGAAGCTTATTCGCATTCGATATGAGTGTTTCGTACTTTATTGTGAAGAAGCTGTTTGCAAAGATGCAGGCGGAAGGAAAACTGGAAGATTAATACAAGCTAAAACCCCGTGTCATTAAAGACACGGGGTAGTTTTTTTATTCTACGAGGGCGTTTACGATAGCCATTATTTCTTCTGTTGTAAGTGGTTTGCGTCTGTTTGAAACGAGCATCTCCCTTAGCTCCTCAGGACTGTTCAAAATGTGCCAGACTTCGGTCGGACTGTTGTTGAAGACAAAGTACACATAGCCCTTAACTCTCGCATTGATGCCGTGCTCGCGTAGAATGCTCGACAGAATCCATGTCTGTCGTTTAACCTGAGGGATGGGATTACGGACAATCTTGTGGTACTCAACTCCACCGCGACTGATTGTGTACTTGTCCCATTCATCATCATCAGCGTTTCCGACGATACGGCCAGAGTAGGTCTTTGTCTCGATGATACTGATTCCGCGCTTGCTGATGACGAGATTGTCGAGCTCAGTTCTTTTTCCCTCGAAGCTGAGTTTGAGATTGGTCAGCAGAATATCTTCGTCGGTAAGAAACCGGCGGATCAGATTCGCAGTATGCTTCTCGCCCATACTGCCGACGGTTTTGTACGCGGGCTCACGACGCCAAAGTATGGCGAAGATGAACAGAGGGAACAGTATTACAAAAATTAATCCAATCATTAATCCAAACATAAAATGCTCCTATTTACCTTTAATACCAAAGATGATTACGCTGATGATTATCATGCTTCCTCCAATCAGGGTAGCCATGTCCATGCGCTCGTGGAGGACTATCATTCCAAGCACTGTGCTTGCGAAAGGTGTGAGGAACATAAAGTTTGATACCTGAGTGGTCTTCTCAGCATACTGGAAAGCTTTGTTCCAGGTGAGATAAGAGAGTCCGCTGCAGAATATTCCAAGATAGAGAACTGCAATCTGCGACATTGTATCGGCGGCAAAATAGTCACTGAACATGTGCGGAGCAAAAGGCACCTGTACAATAAATCCCGCAATCATTGCCCAGGTTACTATTTCAACAGAGCCATAACCGTCCATCTGAAGTCTGCGTGTGAGCAAGTTGTATATTACGAAAGTTGCTACACAGCCGAGCATCCAGATAATTCCCTTGTTGATTGAGAATGTTCCGTTCCAGAGCATCATAACAGCTACACCGATGAAGGCTGTGCAGATAGTCACATAGCCGATTTTGCTAATCTTTTCGCCGAAAAGAAAGCTTGCGCCAAAGGCTGTCAGAACCGGTGTCAGCGCAACAATTATGCTTGATGTGGCTGCAGTAAGTGTTGTGAGGCCGATATTAAAGAAAATCATATAGAATCCGAAGCCGAACGCTCCGGCAATCATCATTTTGATAATGTCTTTGCGCTTGCTTGCTTTCTTCTGCCTGCCTGCGAATCTTATGATGAGGAGGAACACAGAAGCAAATAGGCAGCGTACTGCACCGATTGCGACAGGTGACATTACTACCGTCTTGGTGATTACAAAGGCGGTAGCCCATAGAAAAATTGTACTTAACGCAAAAGCGTTTCGCTTGAATGTGTTGCTCATAACGTGTTAACGTACTCCCGGGATAATTTAAAAAAGGGCTGAACCATGCGGTTCAGCCCCTATATTTTACTCTATTTCCTTCGAATAATCTACTGAAGTATCGTCCGATTACATGATGAATGTAACGAGGATGTATACGATGAAGAGTGCTCCGGAAATCCACATTACTGGCTTAATCTCCTTGATCTTGCCCTCAAGTACTCTGAGAACGATCCAAGCGATGATACCGAACATGATACCGTTAGCAATTGATGATGTGAATGGCATCATGATGATTGCGAAGAATGCAGAGATGATGTCGCTCATTGGAGCATCTTCGAACTTAACGTTCTTGATCTGTGTCATCATCAGATATCCTACATATACCAGAGCAGGTGTTGTAGCGAAGCCAGGTACTGAGAGGAAGAGTGGTGCGAAGAGCAGTGAGATGAGGAAGAGAACTCCTGTTGTCACTGATGTGAGACCAGTCTTTCCGCCAGCAGCAGCTCCTGCTGATGACTCAACGAATGAAGTAACTGTTGAAGTACCGAGGCATGCACCAGCGCATGTTCCGATAGCGTCGCAGAGCAGAGCCTGCTTAGCTCTTGGGAGCTTGCCTTCCTCATCGAGGAGGTCAGCCTTAGTAGCAACTCCGATAAGAGTTCCAACTGTATCGAAAATATCTACATATAAGAATGAGAATACGATTACACAGAACTGGAGAAGGTGCTGGCCAATCCATGCGAAGTCGAATGAGAAGAAGTAGTCAAGCTTAACTGTCTCCATTCCGAATGCAGGATATACGCTGTAGATACCAGCTTCAGGATTTGGCTGATACCAGCCGATAGCCTGAGCAAGCATTCCGAGAACCCATGTGATGAGGATTCCGTAGAAGATTGCGCCCTTGAATCCCTTGTGTGAAAGGAATGCGATAACAAGAACTCCGATGAGTGAAAGAGCAACGGCAGCATCTGCAAGGCTTCCCATTGCGATACCGTTCTCTGTTGAAACAGAAACAGCACCTGAGTTCTTCAGTCCGATGATTGCGATGAAGAGACCGATACCAACAGAAATAGCTGACTTAAGGTTCTGTGGGATATCGTTAACGAGTGCTTCTCTGAAGTTTGTGAATGAAAGAAGGATGAAAATGATACCCTCTACGAGGATAGCTGCGAGAGCAACTTCCCAAGGATGATCAGTTCCTACCATTGGGCAGACTGTGAATGCGAAGTATGCATTCAGACCCATTCCTGAAGCAAGAGCTACAGGGTAGTTAGCAAGGAATGCCATGAGCAGTGTTGCGAACGCTGCTGAAATAGCTGTAGCTGTGAAAATTGATGCGCTGTCCATTCCGCTCGCTGAGAGGATGGAAGGGTTAACTGCCAGGATGTAAACCATTGACAGGAAAGTAGTAAGACCGGCAACGACTTCGGTTCTTACATCTGTGCCAAGCTCGTTGAGCTTAAAGAATTTGGTCATTTGATTGTCTCCTTTTTCTTTTTTGCCTCTTAAAGTATAACGAGAACAGTGGGGACTGTTCTCTAAAAGATCTTTGACTATTAGATTATATTTTTCGCAAGGGGGCAATTCAATTGCTGATTTGAATTTTGCTGTAAAAAATGAAAAATATATGACGAAAAAACCCTCTTTTTCGCAAAAACTCGAACAAAAGCACTGTGCGAAAAGTAATCGTTCGGAATAGCGGTCTGAGCTTTCGAATGCATAATACAATATGAAAGAAATACTCCGATAATGCTGATAAAAACCGCAAAAGGTTCTTGTATTAGCGGGACTTTTTTAATATACTAATAAAGTCGCGTGAAGAGATTCACAGTGGTCTTTTTGTGCGATTGAATTTTATTACTTGTCACACCGTGAATGGCCGCGGTGCCTCACAGAGGTTTAAGGCGATAACACACGGTGGAAGAAATTAACCGGAGGTATTAGAAATGTCAGTAGTATCAATGAAACAGCTTCTCGAAGCAGGTGTTCATTTTGGACACCAGACAAGAAGATGGAACCCTAAGATGGCTCCATACATCTTCACAGAGAGAAACGGAATTTATATCATCGACCTTCAGCAGACAATTACTCTGATTGACGATGCATATGACTTCATGCGTAAGGTTGGAGAGAGCGGAGCTCCTGTACTCTTCGTAGGTACAAAGAAGCAGGCTCAGAATGCAATCAAGGACGAGGCTACACGTTGCGGAATGTATTATGTTAACGAGAGATGGCTCGGCGGAATGCTCACTAACCACAAGACAATCAGCAAGAGAATCCAGAGACTTGCAGAGATCAGAGCTATGCAGGAAGACGGAACTATCAACAAGTATGCTAAGAAGGAAGCACTGAAGATGCTTGCTGAGGCAGAAAAGCTTGAGAAGTATCTTGGCGGAATCAAGGACATGAAGGGTATGCCTGGTGCAATCTTTGTAGTAGACCCTAAGAAGGAGAAGATCGCTATCAAAGAGGCTAAGATTCTTGGTATTCCAGTAGTAGGTATTGCAGATACTAACAGCGACCCAGATGATCTTGTCTATGTAATCCCAGCTAATGACGACGCTATCAGAGCCGTTAAGCTGATCACTGGATGCATGGCAGACGCTATCGTTGAGGCTAAGCAGGGTGAGAGCTTTGCTCCTGCAGAGGAAGCTGCACCTGAGGCTGTAGAAGAAGCAGCTGAAGAGGCTAAGGAAGAAGAGTAATAGGAGGACATTATGGCTGAGATTACTGCTAAGTTAGTAAAGGAACTCCGTGAGCTCACTGGCTCCGGAATGATGGATTGCAAGAAGGCTCTCGTTGCTGTAGAAGGCGACATCGATAAGGCTGCAGATTGGCTGAGAGAGAATGGTATTCTCAAGGCAGCTAAGAAGTCCAGCAGAATCGCTGCAGAGGGTCTTGTAAGAACTAAGTTCAACGAGGACCACACTGAGGCTGCAATCGTTGAGGTTAACTCTGAGACAGACTTCGTTGCTAAGAACGACGAGTTCGTAGGATTTGTTGAGGCTCTCGCTAAGAAGGCTCTCGATAAGGCTCACGACACACTGGATGATTTCCTGAATGCTGATTTTGACGGCGACGGCAAGACAGTTAAGGAAGAGCTGACTGAGAAGATCGCTAAGATCGGTGAGAACATGAACATCAGAAGATTCGACAAGATGAAGGAAGATGGTGTTAAGTATGTTGGATACACTCACGGCGGCGGAAGAATCGGAGCTATCGTAGGTCTGAAGACTGAGGCAGCTTTCGAGGAGATCGAAGAGATTGGTAAGGATGTTGCTATGCAGATTGCTTCAATGGCACCTAAGTTCGTAAGCGCAGCAGACGTTGCTCAGGATTGGCTCGAGTCCGAGACTAAGATCCTGAAGGAAGCTACAATCAAGGAACTTGAGGAAGCTGGCAAGAAGATCGAGATGGCTGAGAACATCGTTAAGGGCAAGATTAACAAGGAACTCAAGGAAGTATGCCTGACAGAGCAGAAGTTCGTTAAGGACGCTGAGCTGACTGTTAAGAAGTACGTTGAGGAAGCTGCTAAGAAGCTCGGAAAGTCCGTTGAAATCGTATCCATGAAGAGATACGAAGTAGGTGAAGGCCTCGAGAAGAAGGAAGAGGATTTCGCTGCAGAAGTAGCTGCTCAGATGAACAAGTAATTCAATCCGACAGAGATTGTTAAGCGGGTCACATAGTGATCCGCTTTTGTATTGTTTTGTATGCGGGGACGGTCTTGTACGTTCGTTTGAGCGTACAGGACCGTCCCCGGATTAAATCGCTTTTTTTATTTAGTTCAAGGCTTAGAGCTAATTATGTGATAATATATATAATAGGAAAGAATGTGGAAAGATAGGTATTAATGAGCACGAATCGAATTAAACAGAGAAATAAAATATGTAAGAAGCTGTTTGAAGATTTCCAGAATGCAAGAGCAATCAATGAAGCGAATCTTCATGCTTTGTTGTTGGATAATAAAGATACAGAATTTGGCAAGAAATACGAGTTTGAAGAAATATTGTCAGATAACAACTATGCCGTAAAAGTTCCGCTCACAACGTATGAGAATTATGATGGCATTGCGGATGATCCTTCACGTTTCACAGCGTATCCTGTACATAAGATATTATCAACATCCGGATCTACCGGTCAGCAGAAGTATTTTCCGCTTACTTTGAAGGCGTTGGATAGGTATTCTTCGTATGTGCATGATATGCCATATTATCTGAAGGAAGCCAATGGTAAGTCGCTGCACGTTAGCGTATTCCGTTCCGGTCATGATGGACTTAACATCCTATCGGCTACATATTTTACATGGCTGTCTGAGTCCGGTCTTGTTGACTTTGACATGTTCGCAGGCGGCAAAGAGCTGTGCATAACAGACGGAATTGAGGATATTGCCTATGTTAAGGCGTGGATGATGTTTTCTTGCCCTGAGTTGGAGGCACTACAGTCGGTATATCTGTATGACATAGCAATGCTGATGGCTTGGATAGA
>JAZUII010000070.1:0-10296 GCA_045642105.1 Anaerovoracaceae bacterium
CGAACATCGTTTGCAATGGTTGCAGATTTGGAGCCTACATGGCTATAGCGCCAAATCCGTGTGCCCGGGTGAACTTGGGCTCGCAGGCAACAGTAAACTTCAGAACTCAAGCTGGCAATGGAGTTTAATTCACTAACAAAAAGAGCTGTGCATCTAACGATTGTTTTCATTAGTGCGACAGCCCTGTTACTGTTTATTAAAAACGTTTCTCGAAGTTGCCGATGATTCGCGTGTTGTCTGAGATGATGACGAAAGCCTGTGGATCGTATTCTGCAAGAATCTCTTTGAGGTGGGTTTCTTCATATTTTGAGATTACGGTTATGAGGATATGCGAACCGTCGCCTGTGTAGGCACCCTCGCCTTCCCAGCGGGTAACTCCGCGGGCCATTTCTTTCATAATCACATCTGCCACACCGTCAACTTTTGTGAAAATCATGGCTTCTGTCTTGATGTTCTGGATGTGAACTTTGTCGATGCAGAGACCGGTCACTACGGCGAAAATCATCGAATAGATTACAGTCTCGATATCATACATGAAGAGACAGATAGTATAGATGCAGAAACTGATGACGATGCCGATAGTTCCAACCTTGAAATCCGGGTGGGTTTTGGCAAGGCAGACACCGATGAGGTCCTGACCGCCCTGTGAGCTTCCTGCTCTGAGTACCATTCCGGCGCCGACACCTGAACCTATGCCGCCGATGATGGAACAGAGCAGCGTATCCTGAACAATCGGATGGTTCGGAATCGGGATAAGCGAAAGAAACGACGAAGCCATAACAATCGAAATCAGAGTTGTTATACAGAATTTACGCCCCATAACCTTGTAGGCAAGGATGAAAAATGGCACGTTGATAAGGAAATAAATGATTCCCATATAGTCCACGCCCGGAATCTGCGGAATGTGCAGGAACTCGAGCAGGAATGTTCTGATGAGCTGGGCGATTCCGGTAAAACCGCCGCTGTAAAGATGAATCGGATTAATGCCGAAGTTGACGCCGAGTGCATAGAAAAGATTACCGAAGACGGTAAGCATAACAACACCGGCTTTTTTTCTGAAAGTACTGTCCATAACTACCTCGTAAAATAAGTCTGTAACCTAAAGGGTACAGCGGCGGCGAGACGATTTCAAGGGACTGGGCTCTAATAATTAAATACATTTTCAAATTATTCACAAAATGATACAATATGTGCAGGAAATCTACCGTTTCCACAACGCGGCGAATGCTGTTTTAACAAAGAGAGGATAATAAGAGATGAAAAGATTTTTCAATACAGTACTCCTGATTATTGGCTGCCTTATCGTCGGTTTTATCGCCGGAAAGGTTGTAGATGTCAATGTTCTGGGAGGAGACAACACTTACAAGGTTGACACAATCAAGGAGCAGGTTAGCGAGATTTCGGAGTTGTCGGTGCTTGAGTACAAGTACACCAACACAGATGAGATGTCAGGCGACAACGCTCTTAAGGTTTTCGGTAAAAGCGTTCCTTTCACATCGAAGTCTATGGTTGTAAGCTACGACGGCATTGTTAAGCTCGGACCTAAGATGGATGACGCGAAGGTTGAACTCAAGGGCAGCAAGCTTACAATTATCATTCCGCACAGCAAGGTTCTCAGCCACGAGATTGACGAGAACAGCTGGCAGATTCTCGACAAGCAGAACGGAATTTTTAACCCTGTAACACCTGAAGATACTGACAAGTTCCGCAAAGAGCAGGTTAAGAAGATGGAAGAGGAAATCAAGAATGATAAGCTCTTCGAACAGGCTGACGAGAGCGCAGTTAAGCAGATTACAGCATTCTTCGAGGCTGCATATCCTGACCTCAAGATTCAGGTGCTTTTCCCTGATTCACCAATGGCAGTATCTGCAGATGACGAAGAAGACAATGCAGAAGATGTAAATAACGAAGAGGAGGACGTATAGTTCTCAAATTCGTGAAAAGGAGGGTTTAATGGCTAGACAATTCAAAACTATGGACGGTAATACAGCTGCGGCTCACGTGTCCTACGCTTTTACTGAGGTAGCTGGAATCTATCCGATTACTCCGTCCAGTCCAATGGCTGATTTAGTTGACCAGTGGTCAGCTCAGGGACGCAAGAACATTTTCGGCTCGACTGTCAAAGTTATGGAGATGCAGTCAGAGGCAGGTGCTTCCGGAACAGTTCACGGTTCACTTGCAACCGGAGCTCTCACTACAACTTATACAGCTTCACAAGGCCTTCTTCTGATGATTCCTAATATGTACAAGATTGCAGGAGAACTTCTCCCGGGCGTTTTCCATGTATCAGCAAGAGCTGTAACATCACATGCGCTGAACATTTTCGGTGACCATTCAGATGTATACGCGTGCAGACAGACCGGTTTTGCAATGCTGGCTGAGACAAATACACAGGAAGTAATGGACCTTTCCGCGGTAGCTCACCTCGCAGCAATTAAGGGCAAGGTGCCTTTCCTCAATTTCTTCGACGGATTCAGAACATCACACGAGCTCCAGAAGATTGCAGTATGGGATTATGAAGATCTCGCAGATATGTGCGATTTCGATGCGGTAAAAGCATTCCGCGCACACTCTCTCAATCCGGAGAATCCTCAGATGAGAGGCTCCAACGAGAATGGAGATATTTTCTTCCAGCACAGAGAAGCCTGCAACAAATACTATGATGCACTTCCTGCAATCGTTGAGGAGTACATGGACAAAGTTAACGAGAAGCTCGGTACAGACTACCGGCTCTTCAATTATTACGGTGCACCGGATGCTGACAGAGTCATCGTAGCAATGGGTTCAATCTGCGATGTTGCAGAGGAAGTTATCGACTACCTGAACGCTCAGGGCGAGAAGGTCGGTCTGGTAAAAGTGCGCCTCTTCAGGCCTTTCAGCGCAGAGAGGCTGGTTGCGGCTATTCCTGCGACAGCGAAAAAGATTGCGGTTCTCGACAGAACTAAGGAGCCTGGTTCACAGGGTGAGCCGCTCTATATTGATGTAGTGACAGCACTTGCGCAGGCCGGAGAGATGAGAACAGTAATCGGAGGCCGTTACGGACTCGGTTCAAAAGATACACCGCCTTCAAGCGTTTTCGCAGTATACGAGGAGCTCAAGAAGGATACTCCAAAGAGACAGTTCACTATCGGTATCGTAGACGACGTAACAGAACTCTCGCTTCCTGAGGTTCCTGCACCTGACACAGCTGCAGAGGGAACAATCGAGTGCAAGTTCTGGGGACTCGGCGGAGACGGAACTGTTGGAGCTAATAAGAACTCCATCAAGATTATCGGAGACAACACAGACAAGTACGTACAGGCTTACTTCCAGTATGACTCAAAGAAGACCGGCGGAGTTACAATCTCTCACCTGAGATTCGGTGACAAGCCAATCAAGAGTCCATACTACATCAACAAGGCAGACTTCGTTGCATGCCACAACCCTTCATACGTAACAAAGGGCTTCAAGATTGTTAACGACGTTAAGCCGGGTGGAGTATTCCTGATCAACTGCCAGTGGTCGAAGGAAGAGCTCGCTGAGAATCTCAATGCAGAGGCTAAGAGATATATCGCTCAGAATGATATTCAGCTCTACACAATCAATGCTATCAAGCTTGCTCAGCAGATTGGAATGGGCAAGAGAACTAATACAATTCTCCAGTCAGCATTCTTTGCACTTGCAAAGATAATGCCGCAGGAGGAGGCAATCCAGTACATGAAGGATGCCGCAACACAGAGTTACTCAAAGAAGGGTATGGACATCGTTGAGACGAACCACAAAGCCATCGACCTGGGAGCAACTGCTTTTAGCAAAATCGATGTACCTGCAGAGTGGGCTGAAGCTAAAGATGCTGCAGTAGAGGAACGTCTCGCAGGCAAACCGGAACTCGTTTCGATGGTGAAAGGCATCATGAAACCTGTAAGTATGATGGACGGAGACAGTCTACCTGTATCAGCATTCATGGATTATGCAGACGGCACTTTCGAACTCGGAGCTTCAGCTTACGAGAAGAGAGGAATCGCTGTTTCTGTTCCGCAGTGGGATGCGACAAAATGTGCACAGTGCAATAACTGCTCGTTCGTATGTCCGCACGCTGCTATCAGACCTTTTGCACTTTCTGAGGATGAGGCTGCAAAAGCACCGGCAGCTGCTCAGATTGTTCCAATCAAGGCAGGAAAGGGCAAGGACAGGTACTCATTCTCACTTGCGATCAGTCCGCTTGACTGTATGGGATGCGAGGTATGCGCAGGCGCCTGCAAGCTTGGCGGACTCAAAATGGTTTCTCTCGAGTCAGCACTCGACCAGCAGGAAGTTTTCGACTTCATGGTTGCTGATGTAACACAGAAGGACGATGTGCAGGATTTAACACTCAAGGGAAGCCAGTTCAGAGAGCCGCTTCTCCAGTTCTCGGGTTCATGTGCAGGATGTGCAGAGACATCATACGCTCGTCTCGTAACACAGCTTTTTGGAGAGAGGGCATATATTTCAAATGCTACAGGCTGCTCATCAATCTGGGGCGGACCTGCTTCAACATCACCTTATGCATGCAATAGGGAAGGACACGGACCTGCATGGTCCAACTCGCTTTTCGAGGACAACGCTGAGCACGGTCTCGGAATGATGCTCGGACAGAAGGCGGTAAGAGCCAGCCTCAGAAACCTCGTTGAAGAGATGTACAACGACGAGGAGCACAGAACAGAGAACTTCAAGAATGCAGCAGAGGCTTGGTTCGAGACATATGATGACGGAGCTGCCAATGCGGAGCCAACAAAGAAGCTCGTTGATGCACTCGAGGCAGCTGCAGAGCACGGATGCCCTGCTGCTCCTAAGATTCTCGAGCAGAAGCAGTACCTGGCCAAGAAGTCGATATGGATTTTCGGCGGAGACGGATGGGCTTACGACATCGGCTTCGGTGGAGTAGACCACGTACTTGCATCAGGCGAAGATGTTAATATTTTCGTATTCGACACTGAGGTATATTCAAATACCGGCGGTCAGGCATCCAAAGCTTCCAACATCGGTCAGGTTGCTCAGTTCGCTGCAGCCGGCAAGGCAGTAGCAAAGAAGAGCCTCGCTGAGATCGCTATGAGCTACGGCTATGTATATGTTGCTCAGGTTGCTATGGGTGCTAACCCAACTCAGACTCTTAAGGCTATCGAGGAGGCTGAGGCATACAAGGGACCATCCATCATCATCGGATACTCGCCTTGTGAAATGCATTCAATCAATGGAGGCATGAAGAACTGTCAGGCTGAGATGAAGAAGGCTGTAGACTGCGGGTACTGGAATATTTTCAGATACAATCCCGCTCTCAAGGCAGAGGGTCAGAACCCATTCATCCTTGACAGCAAGGAGCCTGCAGGCGGCTACAGAGACTTCCTCCTGAACGAGGCAAGATACTCATCGCTGACACGCTCATTCCCTGAAAGAGCTGATGAACTTTTCGTTCAGTCAGAGGAAGCAGCAAAAGCACGCTACGAGCATCTGCAGAAGCTCAAAGAGCTTTATAATTAAGGGGGATAAAGATGAACGCAAATGTAACAAGAGAGCAGGCGCTCGACCTGCTGAAGAAGTACAACAAGGATAGATTCCATATTCAGCACGGCCTCACAGTTGAGGGTTGCATGAAGTATATGGCAAGAACACTGGGTTATGCAGAAGACGAGGAGTTTTGGGGGCTCTGCGGCCTCCTTCACGATATCGACTTCGAGTGCTGGCCTGATGAGCACTGTGTCAAAGCACCCGAGCTCCTTCAGGAGGCAGGCTGCAGCGACGAACTCATACACGCTGTATGCTCACACGGCTACGGCCTCTGCTGTGACATCGAGCCTGAGCACAAGATGGAGAAGGTGCTTTTCGCAATGGACGAACTTACAGGACTCATCGGGGCTGCCGTAGTTCTCAGACCTTCACACAGCTGTAAGGACATGGACGTTAAGAGCCTCAAGAAGAAGTTCAAGGATAAAAGATTCGCGGCAGGCTGCTCTCGTGATGTAATTGCACAGGGCGCAGAGATGCTCGGCTGGGAGCTCGCTGATCTTTTCCAGTATTCACTGGATGCAATGGCAGACTGCGAAGACTCACTCAACGAGCAGATGGCAGTACTTTAATATGATTGGCTAAAAGAAGCCCTTGCGGGCTTCTTTTTCGTTGCGCGGCATAGCGGCGCACGCTTCCGAACCTGCGCGGAACATTGCTGATTTTACATAATGAAAAAAATATTATTTATTATGTCATATATACTTGACAATATGTCATGCAAAGACTATACTTCAATCATCAAAGGAAAGCAGGGTCGCCGCAAAGACGGCAATTAAGGAGGATAACAATGAGTATATATTATTTTATCGGCTTTGTAGTTGGAGTCGCAGTAGCTGTACTGTTGATTACTATAGTCAGAAAGAAGATATTCGGCAGCGAGAAGGCACAGTACGATGAGAGACAGCTGGCTGAACAGGGCAAAGCCGCGAAATACGCGTACTACACACTGATGATTTACATTTTCTTATATGCTGCACTCGAAAGCTGTGAAATTCCACACTTTGTAAGTCCGATGACAGGATGCTTCGTTGGAATCGTGATTTCAATTCTGATTTATGCATGCATCTGCATCAGAAATGAAGCATATTTTCCTATCAATCAGTCAGCAAAGAAGTGGTTACACTTTCTCGATGCGATAGGCATACTGAATCTGGTAATATTCGTGCTCAATGTCTGGGGGAACGGCGGAATGCTTGAAGAGGATGGAAGTCTTACAACATCATTTATCAATCTGCTCTGTGCGATTCTTATGCTGGTAATATCAATCATCTGCAGAATTACAATGAAGAAGAACAGCGAGGTGGAAGATGAAGAACCTGAAGCTTAAGGCGGCTCGCGCAGCGAAGGATTTGTCGCAGCAGGCTCTGGCTGATGCGGTCGGCGTCTCAAGACAGACCATCAATGGAATAGAGAAGGGCGACTATAATCCGTCGATCAATCTCTGCATTGCTATATGCAGGACTCTTGACAAAACCCTGGACGAACTTTTCTGGAACGAAGAGGAATAGAGGAGGAGTAGACCATGAAGATTCTTGTAATCAACGGACCGAACCTCAATATGCTCGGCATAAGGGAACCCGAGATATACGGCACACAGACATATGCGGATCTAGTAGCCTATGTCACAAATGCCTGCACAGAAGTCGGAGCAGACTGTGAGACCTATCAGTCGAACCACGAGGGAGACATCGTTGACAGAATCCAGGCAGCTTATGGACGAGTTGACGGAATTGCAATTAACCCGGCGGCTTATGCACATACGAGTGTGGCGATACTCGATGCACTCAAGGCAGTGGGAATCCCGACGGTAGAAGTTCATCTCAGTGATGTGAACCAGCGTGAGGATTTTCGCAGGGTATCGTATGTGAGCCTGTATGCTGAGCGCACAATTACGGGAAAAGGCTTCGAAGGCTACAGAGACGCGATAGAGTATCTCTCGACGAAGAGTTCAACTTCGGCAGAAGCGTAAGAGACTCGGTAAAAGTATTGGAATTTTAATGAAAAGCGGCATTTGAGTGAACCTGAAGCATACGAATGTCGCTCTTTTAATTGAGGGAATATAGATATTATTGCCTTGAAGCGAAAGAGGCTGGGATAGAAATGAATATAAAAGAAGTTAAGGCGAAGTTTGACGAAGTTGACCTCAGGAAAAGCATAGCGTACAGAGCTGCAGCTATAATAGCTGTGATTCTTGTGTTGTCCTGCATCATCAGGGTTGGGTATGTGATGCATCAGGAAGAGAATCAGGTAGGTATCAGCAGTCCGCTTTCGGAACTGGATGAACCGGCAGATGTAAATGCGGGCTGGTATGTTCACAATGATGACGGAAGTCTCAAAGAGATTAGTCTTCCGTGCAAAATGCCGGCAAATGCAGACGGCAAGCTTGTCATAAGCACAACGCTTAACGACCTTGATGCGCAGCATGCCTGCATCAAACTTGGACAGAACAGATACGGAATAAGAGCCTATATCAACGGCGATTTAATATATCAGGTGAATACTACCAAGTTATCCAGACAGCTGATGTTCAGTACGATATCGCTGATTGAGCTGCCGGACAATGCGAATGGACACAAGCTGACACTTGTTTTCTCGGGCTCGCGAGATGGAGAATACAAGCTGCCTGAGGCAAGCCGCGATTCAATCGGCGCGTTCAGATACGGCCTCGCAGTTGGAGATATGTACACGCTTATCGTAATTGTTCTCATGTTCGTGCTCGGAATGGTGCTGGTGATAACGCATTTTATGTATCGTGTCAGAGAATATGACGAGCCTAGACTGCTGTGCCTGGCAGAGTTCTTGCTTTTCGCAGCGACATGGGGGTTCTGCGATTCATGGCTGCCGCTTCTTTTCGGAATGAGTTCCGAGATGTCTGGCATACTCTGCTATTCATCGCTGGTCGGACTTGTCATTCCTATGACTATTTTCATCTGGATGACCTGCGGAAGAAAGGGTCATATTCTGCCAGTGATGGCATGCGTGGGACTGATAGATGTTTTCTCGCAGATTATTCTGAGCTATCTGGGCATAGTTAAAATGGACTCGATGATTGCAGTATCGCACGGTGTCATTTTCGTAGCGATTATCATTGCGTTCCTTGAGCTGTCAAAAGTTTTTCTCGACAACAAGGTCAGCAAGGAACTGACTATGACATTCTGCGGAGGCGTGGTTCTGGCGGGAGCTTCAATCGTTACGCTTCTCATGTACTGGACGGGGGACGATTCATCGTACAGAAACTGCCTGATGACAGGAATGCTTTTCTTCCTGATTATGTTCTTCGTCGGCATTGTAATCAGACATAATGAAGACAGAGCCGCAGAGCGTGAGAGCCTTCAGAATGCGGAAATCAACAAGCGCCTTTCTTTCTATGATCAGCTGACAGGCCTGATGAACAGGCGAGCTTTCGAGATGAAGCTGGGTGAGATGGAAGTGCGTGATTACAATATGGACACGGCGCTTATAATGATGGACCTTAACGGTCTTAAAGTAACAAATGACAGTTACGGACATGCGGCTGGCGATGATCTTATTGTAGCTGCAGCAAGAACTATAGAGGCCACATATGGCAAAGAAGGAAGCTGCTACAGAATCGGCGGCGATGAGTTCGCGGTTATTATAGAGAATCCTTCGAAGAGCATGGCGTCTTATGACGAAAAGCTTGAAGAGCGTATGTCCGAAATCAATATGACCAGCAAGTGGAAGTTGTCGATTGCCCGCGGCGTAAGTTATCTCTATGACGCAGAGGGCAAAAAGCAGGCCGTTTCCGATTGGAAGCTCGAGGCCGATGTTCAGATGTACCGCGACAAGATATCCAACTCGCCTCATGTAAGTCGAGACATGGTCAGCGGGCTTCAGGACATCATCAACTGCGTCATTACGACGGTCGAGGCAAAAGATATGTATACGGCAGCGCATTCAGAGCGTGTTCGCGAGCTGTCTTCTCTTCTCGGAAGCAAGCTTGGCCTCAGCGAGCCTACAGTGCGAGACCTCGAGGCGGCTGCATATCTTCATGACATTGGTAAAATCGGCGTACCTGACAGCGTCCTTAAGAAGCCGGGCAGGCTCACGGAGGATGAGTTCGCTCTCATGGCGAAACATTGCGAGATTGGTGCTGAAATCATCGGTCAGGCTCAGGGCTTCAAGGAGACTGCTGACATAATACTCCACCATCATGAGCGCTTCGACGGAAAAGGATATCCGGATGGTATAGCGGGACATGACATTCCGCTTCAGTCGCGTATTATAGCGGTTGCTGACAGTATAGATGCAATGACCTCGAAGAGAGTATATCGTGACAGACTCTCAATTGATGACTGCAAGAGTCAACTCCAGAAATTCTCGGGCAAAATGTATGATCCGGCAATTATTCAGATTGCGATGGAGAACTGGGAGGATATTCAGGACATTGTGCTGCTTCATCCGAAGAGACTGATTAGCAAATAAAATTCTTCCTGTAGAGTACAGTGAATCTATAAGAGCACTACATCTTGTGAATAATGGCTCACAAGATGTAGTGTACTGACAAAAAGTAGAAAAATATTACAAAATTCATCAAATGTTAATAATTTTGTAAGGACGCGTGTGCTATAATTTAGCAGTAAAAAAATAGTAAATGCCAAAGGTGTCGAAAGAGACCGACGGAAAGCTATAGGGCCTAAGCCTGTAATCAGGTATGGCAGCCAGTTGCCACGCAGTCCAAAGAAGGAAAAGCGTGGCTTTTATTGATTTGAAGCAGGAGGTTCCGACAGGAACCTAGGATAGAAGCAGGACGTA
>JAZUII010000071.1:0-32747 GCA_045642105.1 Anaerovoracaceae bacterium
ACTATAACTTCCGGACAGCCTGAGATTACTGACATTATTCCTGCAGAGGGAATCAGCGAGCAGGAGGTTCTGGATATCGCGGGAGCGCTTGAGGGGAGAAGTGAGCATCCGCTGGCTAAGGCAATCACCAGCCGCTCGTTGAACACAAATATCAGAATCGCAGATTTTGAGACTGTGCCGGGCAAGGGTATCAAGGCATTCATTACTGAGGGTGGCAATGCAGTAGTCATCGCCGGAGGAAACCTCGGTTTTATCAGAGAATGCATCGACAAGGCTGTAGCGAAGAGTAAGCTCAGCAACGCAGAGTTAAAGGCTGTAGCAATTTCTCTCGAGGCCGCAGAGGCAACTGCTGCTGAGATGGGTGAGCAGGGTAAAACAGCGCTTTTCTTCAGCCAGGGTGCGCAGTTCCTTGGAACAATTGCTGTTGCTGACACTATCAAGGAAGACAGCAGGGCGGCAATCGCAGAACTCAAGGCACTCGGCAAGAAGGTCGTAATGATTACCGGTGACAATGAGAAGACCGCGAACTACATTGCAGAAGCTGTAGGTGTTGACCGGGTTATTGCAGGTGTTCTGCCGGATGGTAAAGAGGCTGTTATCAGAGCTCTTCAGAATGACGGCAAAGTTGCTATGGTCGGCGACGGAATCAACGATGCACCTGCGCTCACAAGTGCGGATGTCGGAATTGCAATCGGAGCAGGTACAGATGTTGCCATCGATGCAGCGGATGTAGTGCTTATGAACAGCAGCCTGTTAGATGTCAGCGGAGCAGTAAGACTCGGACAGAAGACCCTTAGAAATATCCACGAGAATCTTTTCTGGGCGTTCTTCTACAACGTTGCGCTTATTCCGCTCGCTGCAGGACTTTACACAGTATTCCTGAGCGGATGGACACTCAGCCCTATGATTGCGGCAGCGGCTATGAGCCTTTCAAGCTTCACAGTCTGTATGAATGCGCTGAGACTTAATCTGGCTAAATTACATTAGTATTCAAATAAAAGGAGGACATATCATGAAAAAGTTAATCGAGATCGAAGGTATGAGATGCGGAGGCTGCAGTGCAGCTGTAAAGGATGCGCTTGAGAAAATTGAAGAAATTTCTGCTGCAGAAGTTAGTCATGAGAAGGGCGAAGCAGTAATCGACCTTATAAAGGACGTTGCAGATGAAGTAATCGAGGATGCAGTAGAGGCACTCGATTTTGTAGTTAACGAAATCAAGGAAATCTAAATAAACAGGCATAACAGAGAGATTGAGTACAGATTGATAGCTGTTCGTCCGCTTGAATAGAATAGCGAAAAATGATAAACTATCATAGTTATGCATTGGAGGATTCGAAGTGAAATATATTAGTAAAGAAAAGCTTAGAAAAATTGTATTGGCTGCTATTGCGATCTTTGCTTTGCTTGTTCTTTTTAATATTGTAAAAGGCTACAGAGGGGCAGATGTCAGCAAGGATGAGATTGCTGAGAACCTGAGTGCAGTTGAGCTTCTTCAGAAGGCAGAGGTGTCAGAAGTTGAGAAGGCTGTTGATGCCCTCGATAAAGCAAATTATGATGAAGTAGCTGCCGGTAAGAGAATCCGATACAGAAGGGCATTCTCCAAGTCTATGATTCTTGGTGACTCACTGACGGAGGGCCTTACTGTGTATAACTGGCTGACAAGTGCACAGGTAAGTGCAAAGGTGGGCGGCAGCATCGTATATGCTGACAAGCAGTTCGCGACAGCTGCGAAGACTTATCCTGAGTATGCGTTCTTCGCTTTCGGAATGAACGACATGGGTAACTACGACGGAGACAACAAAGCATTTATCAAGAAGTATTCAAGCCTGCTTAAGGCATTTAAGGAGACGAGCCCTGACACAACAATGTGCGTATGCAGTATATCTACACCAACCGCAGCAGCGATTAAGGGCAACCATTCAATCTCCCATTATAAGACTTTTAACGCAGCAATCAGGCAGATGTGCGAAGACGAAGGATACACCTACATCGATATCACAGACATTCTGCCGGAGCATTCGGATCTCTATGCAGGAGATGGAATTCATGCTGCGCCGGCATACTATCCTTACTGGATGGACAGAATGATTGAAGTATCAGGAATGTAATGAGTAAGACAGAGAATGCAATTGTAAAGAATATTTATAGAAAATGTCGGGATCCTAAGGGTCTCGGCTTTTTGCTGTCCAAAATTCTCTTTGTTGCAGTTCTTGGAGCATTCCTCTTCTTTGTATACAGCGCGGACGAAGCAAAGGATGTCAATCTCGATGATGTAAGGCAGGCTGTCACAGCCGAGACAGATATGACATCAATTATGCGCCGGGCATCCGAACGTGATCTTATGCAGTTCCTCGGACTCAATGTTTCGGATTACGACCAGGTAATCTACTATCGCAACCCGGAGGCGCTTGCAGTTGACGAATTCCTTGTGGTAAAGGCGAAAAACGAGTCACAGCTTGCGGGCGTTGAAGATGCTGTACGGTCGCGCATAGATTCACAGATAAAAGCCTACTCGGGCTATGGCCCTGAGCAGGTTAAGCTTCTCAAGAGTGCGGCACTCAAGAAGGTAGGTAAGTACTATATCTACTGCACTGCACCAAAGGCAGACGAGTATAAGGAGGTGGTCCTGAATGCTGTTCAGTAGCCTCATTTTCATCGTATACTTCCTGCCGATTACTGTAATCGTGTATTACAGCATTCCGACAAAACGCCTCGACTGGAGGAATCTATGGCTCCTCGCAGCCAGCCTGGTTTTCTACAGCTGGGGAGAGCCTGTATATGTCTTCCTGATGATATACAGTGCGCTTTTCAACTGGTTCATGGCAGGCCAGATAGCACGCGAGAAAGAACTCGGCGGCAGCGGCAAACGCAATATGATTTTCACCCTGGTGATGAATCTCTTCATCCTCGGCTTCTTCAAGTACTGGGGCTTCCTGATGGATACAGTAAACGCAGTGATGGGTCTTGGCCTCAAGTACCATGCGCTTGCACTTCCAATCGGCATCAGTTTCTATACCTTCCAGGGGCTTTCGTATATTTTCGATGTGTACAGAGGCAAGGTGGAAGTTCAGAAAAATCCGCTCAAGGTCGCACTGTATCTGGCGCTTTTCCCTCAGCTCATCGCTGGACCTATCGTCAATTACAGAGATATAGCTGAGCAGCTGGATGAGCGTACCTGCAATATGGAGCGCTTCGGTGAGGGTGCGGTAAGATTCTGCATCGGCCTCGGCAAAAAGGTTGTTCTTGCAAATAACCTCGGTGCTCTTTTCCAGAGCGTATGTGCACTCGGAGATGAGAAACTCACCGTAGTGACAGCGTGGATCGGAATCCTCGGTTACACATTCCAGATATACTTCGACTTCAGCGGATATTCAGACATGGCAATCGGTCTCGGTCGCATGTTCGGCTTCGAGTTCAAGGAGAACTTCAATTATCCTTATATTTCGAGAAGCATCACTGAGTTCTGGCGCAGATGGCATATTTCGCTGAGCTCATGGTTCAGGGATTATGTATATATTCCGCTCGGCGGTAATCGCGTGCCTGTAAAGAGACATATTCTCAATCTGCTCATAGTATGGTCGCTGACAGGTCTCTGGCACGGAGCCAACTGGAATTTCGTAGCATGGGGTACCTATTTCGGAATCATACTCATTCTTGAGAAATACAAGATCGGCAAATACATAGATAAGCTGCCTGCATGGGGTCAGCACCTGTACACAATGCTTATCGTAATTATCAGCTGGGTATTCTTCAGCATCACTGATACAGCGGAGATGTTCCACTATCTCGGTTCGATGTTCGGTATCGGTGCGGCAGGCTTTGCTGATATGACAACACTATATTATTTGAGAACGCAGGCAGTGCTTCTGATTGCAGCGGCAGTTGGAAGTACACCAAAGCCTATGGGTGAGATTAAGAGAATCTGCGACAGAAGCGGACGTGCGGGCATCGTTCTTCTGCTGGTGATTTTCTTCGCAGCAGTGGCATATCTCGTATTCGGATCATATAATCCATTTCTTTATTTCAGATTCTAGGTTTCAACTGAGAGGCATAATGAATAAGAACAGCGGCTTCAACAGAATGATGGGAATTGTATTCATGACGGTACTTTGCGGCATGTTCTTTTTCAATGCTCTGCTTCCTGACAACGAGTTCTCTGCACAGGAGAACCGAATGCTGCAGCAGTTCCCTGATTTCTCAGTCAACGAGTATATGGAGGGAAGACTCGAGTCAAAGCTTGAGGATTATGCAAACGATCAGTTCCTGATGAGAAATATTTTCATCAGGATAAAGACAGCTGTTGATGTCTCGGCCGGCGTAATTCACACCAACGGGGTATGGAAGTCTGCTGACGGCTATCTTATTCAGGATGCGACGGTTCCTTCAGAGGAGAGAATCAAGAAAGACGCTGAGGCACTCAAGGCATTCAAGTCAAGACATAAGAAGACGAAGATGTTTTTCCTGCTTGCACCTAATGCTGTAAGCATATACAGTGATAAGCTTCCACTTGTTGCAGATGTAGAGGATCAGAACATCTATATGGATGAGATGTTCGAGGCGACGGCGGCTGCGGGATACCACAATATCGACGTGAGGGACCGTTTCAACGAGGTGAAGGACGAAGTCCAGCTTTTTTACCGCACGGATCATCATTGGACGAGCGACGGAGCTTATGAAGCATTTAAATATGCGTGCAGACCACTCGGAATCAAAAATCCGATGAAGTTCGAACTGAAGCCGGTGAGCAGACGTTTCATTGGAACACTTGCGTCCGAAAGCGGTTTTGTGGGCGGCAAGGCTGACGCAATCAAGCTGCCTGTTCCGGAAGATTCAGCGAAATACAAGCATTCGTCAATCTACTATGAGGATACAAAGGAGAAAACAACAAGCTACTACAAGCTTGAGAATCTCGATATTAAGGACGCGTATACGGTATTCGGCGGAAGCAATCATCCGGTATATACAATTAAGACTCCGGTAAAAGCCAACCGCAGACTGCTGATCATCAAGGATTCATACGCGAACAGCATGATTCCGTATCTTATGCAGTACTACCGAGAAATTGTGGTTGTTGATCCGAGATACTACTATGATAATGTTGAAGAGCTGATGGCTATGGAGAATATCAATGAGGTGATGTTCCTGTACAATGCGAACACATACTTCGGCGATGATTCAATGGCTATGATGCTTTCAGACAGGTAAAACAAAAGCACCGACCAGTCAGGCCGGTGCTTGTTTATTGTCAGTGTATCTGTTATTTGTCCTTCAGTCTGTCGAGGACGAGGCGATATCCGCCGGGACCGAAACGAAGGCACTTGTTGACTCTGCTGATGGTTGCTGAACTTGCGCCTGTCTGTTTGCTGATCTCGTTGAAAATTATCTTATCGTCAAGCATTCTTGCAACCTGAAGGCGAGCTGAAAGATCCATAATCTCTTTGATGGTGCAGACATCTTCAAAGAAGGCAGCGCATTCCTCCGGTGTCTCCAGAGTAAGGATTGCCTCGTAGAACTGCTGCTTATTGATTTCTATATGGTCATTGTTCATCGCTTTGCTCCTTTCGGTTATGGGAGTATTTTAGCACATTAAAGTATTAAAGTCGAGCCTTATTGACCTTGCTTAATCAAATTAAATATAATGAAAATAGATGAGGCGGCAGACCTCAAAAGGAGAAAGAATTTGAGAAAAAAACAGTTGATTTCCGGAATAATGAGCTTCATTGCAGCGGCCTTAGTGCTTGTAACGCTGCTTATTATTTCGCTTAATCTGCTTTGTCTTGACAGTACAGCCTGGTACAGACATGAATATGTCAAATACGAAGTGCTTGAAGATGTGCGCGGACAGATGTCCATGGATGATGCTCTTGAAGTAACACATCAGATGCAACTGTATCTTCGCGGGAAAAGAGCTGATCTTAATGTGGAGATCTTGATTGATGGAGAAAGGCGTGAGTTCTTCACCGAGCGCGAGAAAGAGCATCTTTCAGACTGTAGGCAGATTTTCAAAGTGCTTGGCTGGGCAAAATGGATAACACTTGCAGCTGCATTGGCATTGCTTGCAGCTGTTCACCGTATTGATGACAAGGGCATGGCCGGGAAATATGCTCTAAGCACTTCCGGAATCGTACTGGTAAGCGGCGCGATACTGGCGTTGAGTAAAGGCGGCTTTGCTGAACTCTTCGAGAGAATGCACCTTGCACTTTTCTCGAATGATCTCTGGCTGCTTGACCCGCACTACGATAATCTGATTAACCTGCTGCCGCTTGGCTTTTTCAATGATACTGCGACCGCGATAGCTGCGATGACAGTGGTCGGAGCAGTTCTGACAGCGTTGCTGCTTGCTGAAAAGTGAATCCTACGTTGCTGCCGATAGAATTGGGCACAGGTAAATTTCGCTATAGAGCAATAGCCTTTCAATCTGCAACCATTGACGGATAACACATCTAATTTGGGAGCAGGCAAATTTCGCTATAGAGCAATTGCCCTTGATTTTGCAACTATTTACAGAAGTCTCTGATGCAGAGTCAGAGAAAAATACAGGTTAAATTGTCGACGTATGGTTGCAGATTTGGGGGCTGCCTTGCTATAGCGACAAAAGACCTCGCCCAAAAGTGCAGGAACAATCAGAAATGGTTGCAGATTGGAGGCTTACATCGCTATAGCGCAAAAAGGCCTCGCCCAAGTCCACGAACAATTCTTTTCGCCGACTCCCCTGCGATAATTTGCAATATAAATACCCTCCTTACTGGGTAGTCCAGTAAAGAGGGTCCATATCAATTGGCTTTAGCCCTTATATTCGAATGTGTCCATGTATCTGAGCTTAAAAAGGTTGCGCTCGTGGAGTCTGTCGATTTTTTCCTTTGCTTCCATGTCGTCAATCTCGCCAGTTCTGATGTAGTGGTCAAGCACCGCATAGGTAAAACCGAGTTTGTCCTCGTCGGTCTGGCCGCTGAGTCCGTCAGTAGGTGTCTTGTGAACGAGCACATCAGGAAGACCGAGCTCTGTTCCGATGGCTCTGATCTCTGCAGTTGTGAAATTGCACATCGGGCTCATATCTCCGGCTGAATCACCGTATCTTGTTGAATACCCAACCCAGTCCTCACTCATATTGCAGGTGTTGATTACTCTTCCGTTGTTGGACTGTCCGACAGCGTAGAGAGTTGACATTCTGAGTCTTGGCGGAAGGTTGATGCGTGTGTCCCTGCCGACTTCAATTCCAGCTTTCTCCATTTCCTCGACGATTCCATCGAAAGCAGTCTTGATGTTGATGATGTAGTGCTTTATGTCGAGATGGTCGACCAGAAGTACAGACATATCAATGTCACTCTGCTCGCCGTTAGGCATAAGCACGCCGATTACTCTGTCTTTGCCGAGAGCCTCAACACAGAGAGCGGCAGCAACTGAACTGTCTTTTCCTCCACTGATGCCGATGATGGCATTGCATCCCGGACCGTTCTTATCGAACCATTCTTTTATCCATTCAACCGTTGCACGGGTTGCTTTTTTTGCGTCAAAATCCATTTCCAGTCCTCCTGATCAGGTGTCTGCGAAGCTGCGATGCATCGCTGACAAAAGTTACATTTTAACGAAAAGATTTTATCACAAAGATACTTGCGTCGGCAATGTGGTATAATGGGATACACGACGAAAATTTCTTACTCACAAGGGGGTAATATGAGATACAGCATAGCAGATTTTAGAATAGGAGACACATTCAGCGAGCTTTTCGTAGTTAAGAGCGCAGACGTCAAGACGGGCAAGAATGGCAAGCATTATCTGGCTGTTGAGCTTTCTGATGCGAGCGGCATAGTAAGCGGAAAGAAGTGGGATCTGTATCCATCAGAACGTGATTTTATCTATGGGCTCAAGGGTGGAGATATTGTCAGAGTATCAGGCAAAATCAGCGAGTTCAATGCAACCATCCAGCTCAATATAGACGAGATTTCTCCGCTGATGGCAGGAGAGAGAATTGAGCGTGCCGAATTATACAAGACTGCGCCTGAGAGTTCAGAGGATATGTATGAATATATCGTTGGACGTATCAATGAATTTGAGGATGAAGACCTCAAGAAGCTCTGCCTTTCATTCTATGAAGACAACAGAGAGAAGCTTATGTATTATCCTGCAGCGATGAGGAATCATCATGCGGAGTATGGCGGACTTCTCTATCATGTAAAAAGAATGATGATGATGGGCGAAAGGGCCTGCAAGGTATATACCAATCTTTCAAAAGACCTTGTTCTTGCGGGTGTTGCTCTCCACGATATGGAGAAGCTTAATGAGATTCTATCTGATGAGAACGGAATGTCACCTGGATATTCTGCAGCAGGTCAGATGCTCGGACACCTCGCGATGGGCGCAATTGTAATAGATGCAAGATGCCGTGAGCTCGGAATACCTGAGGAAAAGGCGATGATGATGGAGCATATGATTCTGTCGCATCACTACGAGCCTGAATTCGGAAGCCCTAAGAAGCCTCTTTTCCCTGAAGCTGAACTTCTTCACTACTTGGATATGATAGATGCGAAGATGTTTGATTTTGAGGATGCACTCAGCACGGTTCAGCCGGGCGAATTCTCGGACAGAGTGTTCCAGCTGGACGGCCGCAAGCTGTATAAGAGAACATTTTAGAGATGCAGAAGAAGGGCACGTTAAACAGAATAATATTTCACAACGAGGGCAACGGCTATACTGTGGCTGTTTTCGATACTGAAGACGGCGCAATCAGGGTAGCCGGTGCTTTTAATGAGCCTAGAATCGGTGGTGCCTACAGTCTCGAAGGCAGCTTTACCATACATCCGAAATACGGAGAACAGTTTTCTTTTACCGGATATACCGAAGTAATGCCAGAAGGAGTAGATGCAATAAGAGATTTCCTTGCAGCCGGAACCATTCGCGGCGTAGGACCAAAGACAGCTGATCTGATTGTTGAGACCTACGGAGAAGACACGCTTCGGATCATGGAAGAGGACCCTGACCGCCTGCTCGAAATCAAGGGAATAGGTCCGACGAGTCTTGCCAAGATAAAAGAATCTTTTGGTGAATCACGCGAGTTCGCTTCGGTTTCACTTGAACTGCAGGAGATGGGCGTCGAGATGCCCGAATGTGTGAAAATTTTCAAGCTGTACGGCTCCGAGTCGGTGAATGTTGTCAGGGAGAATCCGTATATTCTAGTGGACGATATCCGCGGAATCAACTTCTTCCGCGCAGATACAATCGCTCAGAAAGCGGGTATAGCTGCTGACAGCGAATTCCGTCTGCAGAGTGCAATAAAGCATGTGCTCAAAACCTGGGCTGTCAATGGAAGCACGCTCATGCCGGAAAGCCTCCTTGTCGAGAGGGTAGTTGCGCTTATAGACACATCAGGCGAGAAAGTGCTCGACTGCATAACCGACATGGCTTTTAGCGGGGAACTCCAGACCGATACAGTGGACGACGTTCCGGTTATATACCTTTACGGCTACTTCTACGCTGAACAGAGAACCGCACACAATCTGAGACGAATCAAGAACGAGAAATATGTGCCGCTTGCTGCGAATATAGATAATCTCATTGCAGATGCTGAAGCAGCGCTTAGCAGAGAAAGAGGCAGCATCAGACTGAGCGAAAAACAGAGGGCAGCAGTGCGAGAGGCTCTCCTCGGCAATGTGACGGTAATTACCGGCGGACCGGGAACGGGAAAAACCACTATTATCGATGCCATCGTAAGAATTTTCGAGAGAATGGATTTCAAGACTGCGCTGGCTGCACCTACGGGAAGAGCGGCAAAGCGAATGGAAGAGGCGACAGGCTGCCCGGCTATGACCATACACAGACTCCTCGAATATGTATATGCTGAGGATGAAGACGAGATGTACTTCGGCAGGAATGATGAGAATCCGCTGGAGCAGGATGCGATTATTGTCGATGAGGCCTCGATGATAGACATTATGCTGATAGACGGTCTTCTTGCGGCTGTTAAGTCGGGCACAAGACTGATAATAACAGGTGATGCTGACCAGCTGCCGTCGGTCGGTGCTGGAAATGTGCTCAGAGATATCATCAGAAGTGAGTTCATACCGGTTGTCAGACTTAAAGAAATATATAGACAGGCTGAGGACAGCCTGATTGTCAGAAATGCACATATGATTAATGAGGGCGAATATCCTTCAACCAATGACAGCCCTGACAGGGATTTTTTCGTCATACACGAAGACAACGAGGAAAGCATTCTCGAGAATATCAAAAGCCTGGTTGGAGGAAGACTCGAATCACATTATGATTTCATTGAGAGCGCTCACGATATTCAGATTCTCACACCTACAAAGAAGGGAACCCTTGGAGCGCCTAATCTCAACACGGTGCTTCAGGATGTTATCAATCCGGCCGATGAAGACAAGTACGAGTTGAAACTCAAAGGCAGACTCTTCAGAGAAGGCGACAAGGTGATGCAGCTTCGGAACAACTACGGTGCTGAATGGAGAAATCCGGAGGATTTCACTACCGGATATGGAATATTCAACGGCGATATGGGTGTGATTGCGAGCATAGATACTGATGCCAAAACCATGCTGGTTGATATGGACGACAAGTTGGTAAGCTATGCAGGAGATATGCTTGAGGAGCTGGATCTTGCCTATGCAATAACCGTCCACAAAAGTCAGGGAAGCGAATTCCCGGCTGTTGTCATTCCGGTCTGGGCATTTCCACCAGTCCTGATGACGAGAAATCTGCTGTATACCGCGGTTACTCGTGGCAAGAAGCTGGTAATCATTGACGGAAGTGAAAGAAGACTTCAGTGGATGATAGACAATAACAGAATGGATGAGAGATACACGGGCCTTAAGTACAGACTTGAGGAGCTCGACAGAAGTCCATGGTAGATAGAATAGAAAGGGAGGATGCACTGCATTCTCCCTTTTTCTGCATTTAATTAATCTCGTGACGAGTCACTCGACCTGGTCTTTGACCCCACACTTGCCTTGATCCGCTTTGCGGAGGACTTACTTCTAAACTACGCCATGATCACTGCCGATCTCTGCGGCAGCTTACGTGGATCCCTTTGCCCGTAGCTGGCCTGGACTTTCAACCACGAACATGACTCGTGCACAGATTATGGCTCATTTTACCACATCGGCGCCGGAAGCAAAAGACATTATATCAACACAAGCGGCACCTGCTTCATATAGAACTGAAGCAAGGGCATCTGCAGTAGCTCCTGTTGTGTATATATCATCAATGAGAAGAATGCGTCGGCCTGTGATACTGTCTGCATTTCTTGAGTTTATTGCGAAAACCCCGCTGAGCGTGGATCGCCTCTCTTCGGGAGTAAGCGAACGGAGGGCGCGGGTGTGCGAAGTGCGGAGCAGCACAGCATCGCTGCTTTCTATTCCGCATCTTGATGAAAGAGCATCTGCAATCAGTGCGGCCTGGTTGTATCCGCGTGACAGCAGCCTGGTCCTGTGCGCCGGAGCAGGGAGAAGGATATCGTATTCGCCGTCAAGCTCAAGAGACTGGAAACGGTCGTTCATAATCTCACCGAGTACATCTGCGATATAGGTTCCGGAATCGTATTTGAGCTTATAGATGATGGCTCTTTCGTGCATTCCGTATTCCGCACAGGTATACCCTCTGCGGAATATGTGAGAATGCTCAGAACAGCTGAAACAGGTATCGCGAGGATCAGCCTGAGACAGCCTTTTGCCGCATTTGCTGCAGGTCCGGCCGACAGCCCACTTGATTTCGTCCATGCAGTTGTTGCACAGGTGGTAGGTGCGGCTAGGGTCGATTATCTTATTGCAGCATATACAGTAAAGGCTGTCTGGATAGATTAAATCGAGCAAACGTGAGGTGCAGTCATATATTAAAGAATTGAAAGAGAGTCTGCTCGTCATATGGATACCTCATTGGATGCTTCAATCAGCTGTACAGGGAAAGAGTAGCATAGAATGGATTTCCCTTCAGCACACTTTTACGCGTGAAGAAAATGGAATATATTGTAAGCATATCGACATAAAAACACTATATTGCCACATTCGGCGGGCTTGGTGTGGTAAAATATAAATGTATAACTACAACATAAGGAGGTTGTGATATGAAGATTAATATTATGGCAAAGAACTATAAGGTTAGTGAAAGACTGGAAGATAATATCGAAAAGAAGTTCGAGAAGCTCGGCAAGTTCTTCCACGACGATGTTACAGCAAATGTGGTAGTTTCAAAGTTCAAGGACATGACCAAGCTCGAGGCGACGATCAACGCAAAGCAGGCTGTATTCAGAGCAGAATCAGCACAGGACAATGTATATGATGCTATGGATATCGTTCTCGACAAGCTTTCAAGTCAGATGAGCAGACTGAAGGGCAAGCTCGAGGAGAGATACAAGGAGAACAAGGCTCTCAAACTGGAGTTTGTACCTGACTTTGATGATGAGGAAGAGGTAGATGAGCAGATTGTCGTAAAGAGAAAGCAGTTCGAACTTCAGCCAATGAATGCAGAGGAAGCAATTCTGCAGATGGAGATGCTCGGACACGACTTCTTTGTATATCTCGATATGGATACTGACTCGGTTAATGTCGTATATAAGAGGAAAGGTAATGCTTACGGCCTTATCGAGACAGTCAGATAAGGCGGATTTGATTGAAGAGGCGTTCGAAATTTGATAAAATGATACGAATAGCCAAATACTAAATAATCAAGGAGCTTATTATGAAAAGGCGCAAGTATGATGACTTGGAGGATTTAATCCAGGTGACGGATTTTGATTATCTGGAACCATCCGATGAATCTGAAAGAAAGAAGAAAAAGAGAAATAAGAACAAGAAGAATCACAAAGACAGCAGGTTCTACAAATTTACAAGAATATTGGCAGTTGTATACATGCTGCTCCTCATTGTGTTCTGCGCAGTAATGGTAAAGATGGATGTACTGCCAATGGTTACAATGATTGAACTTGGCGCAGTGCTGATACTTCTGAGCTTTGTAATTTTCATACAGCTGTTCTTTAAGAATATTAAGCTGTGGGCAAAAGTTTTCGCTACGCTTTTGAGTGTAATGCTGATTTTTGTATATGGAGTTGGTTCAGCGTATGCCCTCGGCACACTGTCATTCCTTGACAATATAGGAAATAACGTTGAGAACGAGAACAGAGTTAGAGTAACAACAGAGCCTTTCAATGTTCTTATTACCGGAATGGACGTAACCGGAAAGATTGATACGGAGGGAAGATCCGACGTAAACATGCTTGTTACAGTTAATCCTAAGACCGGGGAAATTCTTCTCACATCAATTCCAAGAGATTATTCAATCAGAATGGTCAACTATGGATATGCGACAGATAAGATTACTCATACAGGCTTCTATGGTGTAGATGATACAATCGGAGCAGTAGAAGATCTGCTGGATGTCAAGGTCAATTATTATGTGAAGGTTAATTTCACAACTGTAATTAAGTTTATCGACGCGATTGGCGGAATTGACGTATATTCGGAATATGAGTTTGTTCCGGTTAAAAAGAAAGACTGGACCGTTCAGAAGGGTATGAACCACATGGACGGAAAGAAGGCACTTGCTTTTGCAAGAGAAAGAAAAGCATTCCAGCTTGGAGATAACCAGAGAATCAAAGACCAGCAGGCTGTATTTGAAGCTTTACTCAAGAAGGCAACAAGCAGTAAGACTATTCTGCTGAGTTACAGCAAGATTCTTACATCTGTTTCTGATTATGTTGAGATGAACCTTTCCTCAAGAGAAATCAGATCGCTTGTTAAGCTCCAGATTGCAAGAAACCCTAAGTGGGATATAGAGAAAATAACACTGGCAGGACATGATTCATCTTCAGGAACATACAGTACAGGAGCAACCAGGGTATATGTAATGGCTCAGGATGCAGACAGTATTGAACAGACCAAGAATAGAATAAATGCTGTAATCAGTGGCGAAGATGAGAAGAATATTCTTGAAGAGAAGAAACAGAAAGAGTAGCACTATAAAGGAGGACGGATGTTAGAGAACCTGGCAAACATATTTATGAGCATCAGATTGAGCGACGTGATAGATATTGTTATAGTCGCATATCTGATATATAAGGTTCTCGATTTCATAAGGGAGACGAGGGCTCAGCTTTTGCTGCGCGCAATTATTCTCCTGATTGTGGTTTTCTTCGTCTCTGACGGATTGAACCTGAATGTCCTTAACTGGCTGCTTAAGAGTCTCGTAACGATGGGTCTCTTTGCAATCATAGTGATTTTCCAGCCTGAGCTTCGTCGTGGACTTGAGAAGCTCGGACGAAAGACGAATATATTCAGTCAGCAGAGAGATTATGACTATGCGGCGGCTATTGAGGTTGTTTCTGAGATTGTGGACGCTATCGAAGATTTCTCCGCAACAAGAACAGGCGCACTCATTGCAATTGAGCGTGATACTATGCTGACAGAGCACACAGAAAAAGGAGCAGAACTTGATGCTAAGATAAGCGCAAGACTGCTTGGCAATCTGTTCTATGAGGGATCTCCGCTTCACGATGGCGGAGTCATCATCAGAGGCACAAGGGTTCTCGCAGCAAGCTGCGTTTTCCCTCTGACTGAGAGAGTTGACATAGGACGCAACCTTGGAACAAGACACAGAGCTGCTGTGGGACTGAGTGAGGTTTCGGATGCGTATGTCATTGTTGTATCCGAGGAGACCGGAGCGATATCAGTAGCAGAGAACGGAATCCTGAGAAGATTCATAGACATAAAGACTCTAGAGAAGAATCTGCTGAGCATATATATGCCAAGTAACCGAGACAGTCAGAATTCTCTCCTCAAGTTCTTTGGCGCAGCAAGGAGGGGAAGAGATGAATAAGGGAAACCATCGCAGAATTAATACTGTCAACGTGCTGATTTCACTGTTCCTGGCTTTTCTGGCATGGTTCTATGTTGCATATAGTGTTAATCCGCTGACAACCAAAGTCTATAGAGACATTCCTATAGCATTCACAGGAGAATACGAACTTGGAATGAAGGGCCTGGGCGTTGAGTATTCAAGCAGCGAGTCGACTAATGTCAGAGTTAAGCTTAACAGGACGGCAATCAGCGGCATGAATGCATCCAGAATATCTGCAAGTGTTAATGTTGCGGATCTGTCGGAAGGAAGCAGCAAGGTCGATGTAAAGGTGAGCGTTCCTGACGGAATGTCCGTCAAGTCTCAGACTGTTGGAAGTGTACAGGTTGAGGTCTGTCAGAGCAGTAATATTGATGTGGAGACTACAGTCGGATATGACGAGCCTTCTGAATCAAAGACCGAACCTGTGGTGATGTCTGCAGCTGCAGAAAAAGTCAGCGTAATGGGAGCAAAGTCGCTGATTGAGAAGGTCAAGTATGTACTTTACCCGGTCAACGAGAGCCTGATTGATGAAGATGGCACATTATTCAATGTCAAGCCTGTTGCGATTGATGAAGACGGAGAAATAATTAAACATGTTGTGATAATGCCTTCAACAGTCAGTGTTAAGGCATACAAAGGGGCTGTTCGTACAGTCAAGCTCAACATAGATGTTAAGAATGAGAACGGAAGCGAAGTAGGCAGAACATTTACTGTACCTCCTACTGTAACAATTAAAGGGCCAAAGGAAGTTGTTGATAAAATCGCTGCGATTGATGCGAAGTCAGTCGATCTTTCGGATGTGAAGAAGAGCCAGAGTATTCCTATCGAATATGAGCTCCCTGAAGGAGTGTATGTAGCAAATTCTTCATTTATGGCAGCAATTAAGGTAAAGGTAAAATAATTATATGGGAAGATTATTTGGAACAGATGGTGTAAGAGGTGTTGCTAACAGCGAACTCACAGCATCGCTTGCATTCGATATAGGAAAGGCTGCGGCATTTGTGCTCAGCGAGAAGACAGAGAGACCTCTTTTTATCATCGGAAAAGACACCAGAATTTCCGGAGATATGCTCGAGGATGCACTCACTGCAGGAATCCTTTCGGTAGGCGGCAATGTGCTTAAGCTGGGTGTAATTCCTACACCTGCAGTTGCACATCTGGTAAAAGTATACGGCGCTGATGCCGGTGTTGTAATATCAGCATCGCACAACTCATTCGAATACAACGGCATCAAGCTTTTTAACGGAAACGGTTTCAAGCTTGACGATCAGACAGAAGCGAAGATTGAGGATGTTATTCTCGCAGACAGTTTTGAACACCCTGAGTTCATCGGTGAGAAGCTCGGCAGAGCATCGAATGCGGATGACGCACTCGACATCTATACGAAGTTCCTTCTGAACACTTTTGACGGAGATCTCAAAGGGGTAAAAGTAGTTCTCGATACAGCGAACGGTGCTGCATATCAGACTGCAAGAATCGTATATGAGGCGCTTGGTGCTGATGTAAGCGTGATTTCAGATGAACCTGATGGAATTAATATTAACGATGCATGCGGTTCAACACACCCTGAGAATCTTCAGGCAAAAGTTGTTGAGCTTGGAGCAGATATCGGTTTTGCCTTTGACGGAGATGCTGACCGACTCATCGTTGTTGATGAGAAGGGCAGAATCATAGACGGTGACAGGGTAATGTGTATCTGCGGAGAGAAACTCAAGAATGACGGTGCGCTTTTTGATAACAAGATTACCGCAACTGTTATGAGTAATATCGGTCTCCACAAGCACTTAGAGAAGCTTGGCATCAGTGTTGATGTAACAGGAGTCGGTGATAGATATGTGCTCGAGTCTATGCTCCAGACAGGATCAGTGCTCGGCGGAGAGCAGTCAGGACATATGATTTTCCTGAACCACACGACAACAGGAGATGGCGTGCTGAGTTCACTTCAGTTCATGAAGGCTTACCTTGAATCAGGCAAGAAGCTGAGTGAGCTTCGAGATGAAATAGTTATTTATCCTCAGGCACTTGTGAATGCCAGGGTAAAGACAGAAAACAAGGCTGTTGCTCTTACTGATGAAGAGATTAAAACTCGAATAGAAGAGCTTGAGAAGAAGATGGAAGGCTCGGGAAGGGTTCTTATCAGACCATCCGGAACAGAGCCTCTTATCAGAGTAATGATTGAAGGCGAAGATGAGAATATCATCAGAGAATACGCTCAGGATATAGCAGACCTTATTGCCTGTAAGTTCGGCGACAAATAGGAAAGGAGACACACATATATGTGCGGAATCGTAGGATTTGTTGGTCAGGAGAGTCCTCAGAACTTCCTGATAGAAGGCCTTGAGAAACTCGAGTACAGAGGATATGACTCTGCTGGTGTTGCGATTGTTGACAGCGGTGAGATTAAGATCAGAAAAGCTATAGGTCCTATCGTTAACCTTAAGAAGGTTATCGGGGATGAGGATCTAGGGGGCAAAGTCGGAATCGGACACACAAGATGGGCGACACATGGAGGCGTTACTGTAGAGAACGCACACCCTCATTTTAACGCTGATAAGAGCGTTGCAGTTGTTCACAACGGTACTCTTGAGAATTATATTGAACTCAAGGCACAGCTTGAGGCTGAGGGCGTTGAGTTTATCTCAGATACAGATACTGAGGTTGCCTGCATGCTTATTTCCAAGTACTACAAGAAGCTTGGAGATATGAAAGAAGCGATGGATGTAGCTGTCACAAAGATGGAAGGAACTTTTGTACTGGTTGCAGTTGCAGCAGACCAGCCGGATTCTCTGGTTGCATATAGAAGAAATGCTCCGCTCATCGCAGCTAAGGGCAACGGATTCAATTTCGTAGCTTCAGACTTCAGTGCAATCCTGAAGCATACCAAAGATGTATATCTCATTGAGAACGGTGATACAGTAGTACTTACAAAGGACTCAATTAAGATTTACGATGAGAAGGATAAGCTGGTTCAGAGAGAGCTGATGCACATCGGCTGGGATGTAGATGCAGCGGATAAGGGCAACTATGAGCACTTTATGCTCAAGGAGATTCACGAGCAGCCTAAGGGCATTCAGGAGACACTCAGCAGAAGCCTTACAGAGGATGATAGAATCAAACTCTATGGCATAGATATGACAGCAGAGCAGCTCAACAGCTATGACAAAATTGTCATCGTAGCATGTGGTACTGCATATCATGCAGGTCTGGTCGGACAGTATATCATCGAGAAGATTGCAGGAATTCCTGTACAGATAGATGTTGCCTCAGAGTTCAGATACAGACGCCAGTTCATTGACGAGAAGACTCTGTTTATTGCAATCTCACAGTCGGGTGAGACTGCGGATACACTCGAAGCTCTCAGAGAGGCAAAAAGACAGGGCGCGCACATCCTTTCAATTGTCAATGTTGTAGGAAGCTCTGTTGCAAGAGAGTCAGACGAAGTCTTCTATACATGGGCAGGTCCTGAGATTTCAGTAGCTTCAACAAAAGCATACACAACTCAGCTTCTCTGTCTCTATATGCTCGCTCTGTATTTTGCAGACCTCAAAGGCGCAATTACTGAGGATGACTATGCGGATTATATTGCACAGCTCAAGAATATTCCTTCACAGATTGAGGAGATACTCGCTAAGAAGGTGGATATCGAGAGACTTGCATATGACTATTATGACAGAGAGCAGGTGTTCTTCGTAGGAAGAGGAATGGACTCAAGCGTTGCTTATGAAGGATCACTCAAGCTAAAAGAAGTTTCATATATCTCATCATTCGCTATCGCAGCAGGAGAGATGAAGCACGGAACAATTGCTCTTATGGAGCCTCGTACAATCGTCATTGCCCTCGCAACTCAGGATGCGCTCTTTGACAAGACTGTATCCAATATCCAGGAGGTAAAAGCTCGTAATGCTCACATTATCTCCATTGCAAAGGAAGGCAAGACAACAATCGAGAAGCATTCCAACGAGACAATCTACATTCCTAACTGCAGAGACGAGCTGACACCACTGCTCACAGTAGTACCGCTCCAGCTCTATGCATATTATGTAGCGAAAGACAGACACTGCGAGATAGACAAACCAAGAAACCTCGCAAAGTCGGTAACAGTAGAATAGAATTAAATATAATAAGATGGGGCTGCTGCCCTAAGGTCTTAGGCTTTAGGAGCACAGCCCCTGTTTTGTGCCAGCTGATGGTTGGGCTGGAAGGGATGTGGCTTTATTTGTCCTATAACCCTGAATTTGTGACATATGAACTGCTGCTTCAGTTTATGCCACAGAGACTGAACAATATTGCAGATTTTTTCAAAGGGAAATACATATAGCCACAAATTTGTGCAAAACAAGATTGCAAACATGTCTGTGCCACAAAAACAAAGAATTTGCTTTACAATAAGCAAAAGAAAAGACTCGGCAGCAAAATGCCGAGCCTTACTTATTAGAATAAATTCATTGGATAGAAGCCGCCAGCTTTGAGTTCTGCGAACTTGGAAACAACGCCGGGTTTATCTTCCTTATAGGTAACGCCGAACCACTTGTCATTAGATGTGAGAATTTCGTATGAAGCCTCGCCTGTTCTGATCTGTCCGTTGATTGGAAGAGGGAGATAATATTCGCCCTTGAGCGGGTTCTCCTCAATCATCTTGCCGAGTGTCTCAGCAAAACCGGTTTTCAGCTTGTCCATGAACTCAAGTCCGAAACCCCAGAGATTCATTGATACAGGAGTGCCGAGTTCGATGATGTGCTCGCTTCCGTCGGAAGTGCGGCCTGTAATCTTACCGGCATTCTCGCCTTCTTTTATCATCTGAACATCGAAGTGCTCCTCGATATCTGTAAGGAAACCTTCGTTGCCGAGAGTTCCGTGACATACACCGCGGCTTACTCCGCCGTTCTCTGAGAGTGTGTTCTCGAGCATGAAACCTACCATGCAGTTGTGAGAAGCGTCAGCCTTATTAGCGAGGAAATCATAGCAGAGTTCGAAAGCTGTGCGGCCGTAGTAGTCGTCAGCATTGATTACTGCAAAAGGTGCATCTATGATGTCTCGCGCAGCAAGTACTGCATGACCGGTTCCCCAGGGTTTGGTTCTGCCTTCAGGAATCTCGAAGCCTTCAGGAATGTCATTAAGATCCTGGAAGGCGTAGTAGGTCTCCATTACCTTTCCCACACCGTTTTCGATATGCGCTTTGAATACATCCTCGAAATCGTGCTTGATGATAAAAGCAACTCTTTTGAAGCCTGCTTTCCACGCATCGTAGAGTGAGAAGTCCATGATGATATCGCCCTGGTCTGTAATCTCATCGAGCTGCTTGTTGCCGCCGTAACGACTGCCCATGCCGGCAGCCATAATTACGAGAATAGGCTCTTTAGCTGTGTAAGCGCTCATTAGAGGCACCTCTCAATTCTGCTTCTTACAGTATCTTCGCCCATGATCTGCTGGATTGACCATACATCAGGTGATTGAGCACGACCCATGAGAGCAATTCTGATAACGCAGCTTACGTGACCGACATGACCCTTGTAATCGTCAGGGTTCTTCTTGAAATCCTTAGGCTTTGCGGCATAGCCGAGCTCAACTGCGAGCTCTCTGATTTTGTTGAACCACTGCTCGTTGTCGTCGCTGTGGTCATATCCTGCAAGATATCCTTCAAGGATAGGCTTAACATCTGCAGCTGCTTCAGCAGGGAACTCGTCCTGAATCTTGAATGACTCTTCGAAGAAGTAGCTGATGAACTCCATAATCTGTCTTGCGTATACGAGGTCAGCTCTTGGTCTTGCATCGTGACGACCGAGGTCGAGAATCTGCTCGAGGAGAGCCATATCCTTGAATACGTATTCGTACTCAGGAGCGAACTCCTCTGACCAGCCCTTGAGGAACTGTGCAATCTCAGAAGCAGGTGTTCTGAGCAGAGTGTTCTTGCTGACATCATTCAGCTTGTCGAGGTCGAAGAGGGCACCGGATGATGACATCTTCTCTGTTGTGAACTCGAAGTCCTCGATAGGAGCATCCGGATTGGCAATTCTCCACTCCTCGAAGTTGGAGTTTAAGATTGTCATGAGATACTCTCTTACGCATGATGGGTGGTAACCCTGGTCTCTGTAGTAGTCGAGTGAAAGCTCAGGATCCTTTCTCTTTGAAAGCTTACGCTTGTTGCCTTCCTCATCAATCTTCATCAGCTGTGCTGTGTGGCAGTAGATTGGCATTTCCCATCCAAGGTCATTGAAAAGTTCAACGTGGATTGGAAGTGATGGAAGCCACTCTTCGCCTCTCACAACGTGAGTTGTCTTCATGAGGTGGTCGTCAACAACGTGTGCAAAGTGATATGTAGGGATTCCTGTTGTCTTAATCATTACGATGTCCTGGAAATTCTCAGGAACTTCAAGCTTGCCTCTTACAGCATCGACAACAGTGTTTCTCTTGATAGCATCGCCTGTCGCGTTAGGAGTACCCATCGACTTGAGACGGATAACGAAAGGCTCACCTGCTTTGATTTTGGCTTCAACCTCTGCGGCAAGAGCTTCGTCCTTATCCCAGTCTCTGTACTTTGACCAGCCGGCGTAAATGCCTGGAGCAATCTTCTGCGCTTCCTGCTTCTCGCGGATGGCGCTGATTTCCTCCTCTGTGAGGAAGCAAGGGTAAGCCTTGCCCTCTGCAAGCATCTTCTTTGCAAAGCAGCGGTAAATCTCACCTCTGTGGCTCTGAGTGTAGTCACCGTATGCTCCGATATCGCCGTTCTCTGTAACTCCCTCATCAAACTGGATTCCGAAGAAACCGAGTGATGAGATGATAGTTTCTACAGCATTCTCAACAAAGCGCTTGTCGTCTGTATCTTCTATTCTCAGGTAGAATGTGCCGCCGCTCTGGTGCGCAAGTCTTTCGTCAACGATTGCTCCGAAGAGGTTGCCCAGGTGGATAAAACCTGTTGGGCTTGGTCCGAGTCTTGTGACTTTAGCTCCTTCAGGAAGCTCGCGAGCAGGGTACTGCGCCTCGTAGTCCTCTGGTGCTGCGGTAATCTCCGAGTAAATAAGTTCGCTTAATTCCTTATTTGTCATAATATCCTCCTTCATCTGTGGATAATCGATTAATTATATACCATTAATGCGGGGCTTTGCAATTTTAACTGCACTCTTGAAAGCATTCGCATGCTGGTATATAATTCACTTGACCTAATTAAAAAGGGGAGCTGGAGCAGAGTCCGGCTGAGAGGGAGCACAAGCAGCTCCGACCCGTAACCTGATTTGGATAATGCCAACGTAGGGACATAAGACGCAGTAATTGAAGCGGATATACCTACAGGGCATAGCCGCTTTTTTAATTATGTCCGGCAGACCGGGAGCACCACTTTCTGCTGTATGACTGCTTCGGGCAGAGGCGCTGAACATTATTAATTATGGAGGTGTTTACTATGCTCGGAACAATGCTTGACAACGTAAGAAAGAATAAGCCGCTGGTGCACAATATCACTAATTATGTAACAGTTAACGATGTGGCAAATGTCATTCTCGCATGTGGCGCAAGTCCGATAATGTCGGCAGAGCCTGCAGATGTTGAGGATATCACTACAATCTGCGGCGCACTCAACATCAATATCGGAACTCTGACAAAAGATTCTATAGAGGCTATGTACCTTGCAGGCACAAGGGCAGGCGAACTAGGTCACACAATTGTTCTTGATCCTGTTGGAGCAGGAGCTTCGAAACTCAGAACTGATACCTCTCTCGGACTTATGGAGAAGCTGTCGCTCACAGTAATCAGAGGTAATATTTCAGAGATTAAGACTCTCGCACTCGGAAGCGGGACAACCAAGGGAGTAGATGCAGATGTTGCTGACAGGGTAACGGATGAGACTCTCGACGGTGCGGTTGCTTTCGTCAAAAGCTTCGCCGAAGACACAGGATGTGTAGTTGCTGTTACGGGAGCAATCGACCTTGTGTCAGATGCGGAGAAATGCTTTGTAATCAGGAACGGAAGACCGGAGATGGGTTCAATCACAGGAACCGGCTGCCAGCTTTCCGGATTGACAGCAGCCTTCATCACTGCTAACCCTGACAATGTTCTCGAAGCAACAGCTGCTGCAGTATGTGCGATGGGTCTTGCCGGAGAGATCGGCTGGTCATATATGAGAGAGGGCGAGGGCAACTCAAGCTACAGAAACCACATCATCGATGCAATCTATAACATGGATGCAGCGACACTTAACAAAGGAGCAGATTATGAAATCCGTTAGCAGAAATTGTAAGGCAGAGACTCTCAAAGTCTATGCGGTAACAGACAGACACTGGACTGGTGAGCAGACACTTGCAGAGCAGGTTGAACTCGCACTTCAGGGTGGAGCAACATTCGTTCAGCTCAGAGAGAAAGAGATGAACGATGCAGATTTTCTCGCTGAGGCATGGGAAATCAAGAAACTCTGCGCTGAGTACAATGTACCTTTTGTAATCAATGACAATGTGCAGGTTGCAATAGACTGCGACGCAGACGGAATCCATGTTGGACAGTCCGATATGGAGGCAGGTAATGTAAGGGCGGCTATCGGCTCTGGTAAAATCCTCGGTGTCTCGGCACAGACTGTTGAACAGGCACTGCTCGCGCAGGAGCGCGGCGCAGACTATCTTGGAGTCGGAGCGGTTTTCCCTACAGGCTCGAAGGACGATGCTGACGAGGTAAGCCACGAGATGCTCAAAGCAATATGCGATGCAGTGGATATCCCTGTAGTTGCCATAGGAGGCATTACAAGGGACAACACAATCGAGCTTGCAGGAACAGGCATCGATGGAATCTCGGTAATCAGCGCTATCTTCGGCAAGCCGGATATCAAGGCGGCAACCGAGGATCTCGTTGCACAGACTGAGGCAATGCTTAACAAATAACAGTTAACTGAGCGGCAGGTCGGGGGCACCACTTCATGTCGCTATACAAAAATAATGTTTTTCAGAAAAGGAGACTAGAAATGAGAACAGCATTATCAATCGCTGGCAGTGATTCCAGCGGAGGCGCCGGTATTCAGGCTGATATCAAGACAATGATGGCGAATGGCGTATACGCTATGACAGCTATCACTGCCCTCACAGCACAGAACACTACCGGCGTAACTGACATCCTTGAAGCTACACCGGAGTTTCTTGGAGAGCAGCTTGACTGCGTTTTTACCGACATCTATCCTGACGCAGTTAAGATCGGTATGGTATCGTCCTCAGAGCTTATCAGCATGATCGCGGATAAGCTGATAGAGTACGATGCAAAACACATAGTTGTTGACCCTGTTATGGTCGCAACAAGCGGATCCAAGCTTCTTGCAGACAGTGCTATCGACGCACTGACGGGAAGACTCATACCTCTTGCAGAGCTTGTTACACCTAACATCCCTGAGGCAGAGATTCTTTCGGGTATGACAATCACTAACGAGGAAGAGATGATTAAAGCTGCAGAGTATATCGGCAGCAAATACGGATGCGCAGTTCTCGTTAAGGGCGGACATCAGATTAATGATGCCAACGACCTTCTATGGAGAGACGGCGAAATCAAATGGTTCTACGGCAAGAGAATCGACAATCCTAATACACACGGCACAGGCTGCACACTTTCAAGTGCAATCGCTTCAAATCTTGCCAAGGGATACGCTCTGGATGAATCAGTGGAAAGAGCAAAGCGCTATATCAGTGGCGCACTGGCTGCAATGCTTGACCTCGGAAAAGGCAGCGGCCCTATGAATCACGGTTACAAAGTAGAAGGCGAGTATTAATGCAATGAACAACACAATAGAAAAGAAGGGGACAGGCCTCTTTGCGAATGGACTCATATGGTTCGGAGCCGGAGTATCAATCGCGGAGATTCTGACCGGAACATATTTTGCACCTCTCGGAATGGGCAAGGGTATGGCTGCCATCATCGTTGGACACATCATCGGATGCTTCCTGCTTTTCCTTGCCGGATACATCGGTGCTACAACTAAGAAGAGCGCAATGCAGACTGTTAAATCCAGCTTCGGTGAGCAGGGCGGAAAGTTCTTCTCACTCTGCAACGTAATTCAGCTTGTCGGCTGGACAGCTATCATGATATATGATGGCGCTCTTTCGGCTAACGGCATCCTGAACACAGGCGCATGGGTATGGTGTCTCGTAATCGGCGGACTCATCATCCTCTGGATTATGATCGGCATCACCAACCTCGGTAAAATCAACACTGTTGCTATGGCGGCACTTTTCATTCTCACGCTGATTCTCTGTAAGGTTATCTTCTTCGGACAGAATGCAGCAATCGGCATCACAGATGAGAGCATGACTTTCGGTGCAGCTGTAGAGCTTGCAGTAGCAATGCCTCTTTCATGGCTGCCGCTCATCAGTGACTATACACGTGAGGCGGAGAAGCCATTCACAGCAACACTTACAAGTGCTGTAACATACGGTGTTATCTCATCATGGATGTACATGATTGGAATGGGTGCGGCGATCTTCACAGGAGAGTACGACATCGCAGTAATCATGGTTAAGGCAGGTCTCGGAATCGCAGGCCTCCTGATCATCGTGTTCTCAACAGTTACAACAACATTCCTCGATGCATATTCAGCAGGAATTTCAGCTGAGTCAATCGCGGCCAGAATCAGCGGCAAGTGGTTCGGCGTTGGAGTTGCAGTTGTCGGAACTATTGGCGCTATCATATTCCCTATGGATGATATTACGGACTTCCTGTACCTCATCGGTTCAATTTTTGCACCAATGATTGCAATTCAGGTTGCAGACAACTACTTTCTCAAGCAGGATTTTGCTGATAAGAGCGTAGACCTTATCAACTTCATCATCTGGATTGCAGGCTTTGCTCTCTACAGAGTTCTCATGGGAGTTGACACACCTGTCGGCAACACCCTGCCTGATATGGTAATCACAGTAATCCTCTGCATCATAGTTGCAGCGGTAAGAAAGAGTATGAAGAAGAATGCATAGATTCTATATCTGGGACGTAGACGGAACTTTAATAGACTCAATGCCTATGTGGCACAATCTCGGGATACTCTATCTCAAGACCAAAGGAATAGAGGCTCCGGCGGATTTGTATGATACGATAGAAAAGATGACTCTCAACGAGGCTGCAGATTATTTTATCGAAGAGTACGGCGTAAGCGATACTGCGGAGCAGATAAAAGCGGATATGGCCGCAATTATCCTGCAACAGTATTCGGAGGTCGTCGAGCCCATCGAAGCTCCTTTCCGGGAGCTTCGAAGACTCCAGGCCTGCGGTGCGCGCATGGCTGCTCTTTCCACATCAGATGCTGACTGCATCAGAGCGGCCTTAGGACGACTCGGAGTGCTTGAGGGTTTTGAAGCAGTCTATTCAGCAGATTACTTCGGCATGGGCAAGGACAAGCCTGAGATATATACGGCCTGCTGTGAGAAACACGGCGTGACTGCTGTAGAGACGGTTGTATATGAGGATTCAGAATATGCTATGAAGGCTGCTGCAGAGGCCGGATGTATGGTCATTGATGCAAGGAAATTATAGGAGGAAGAATTATGGGTAAGAGGCTGGTTGCATATTTTTCGGCTAGCGGAGTAACCGCAGCAGCTGCTCAGAAGGTCGCTGAGGCGACTGGTGCAGACATATACGAGATCAGACCTGAAGTTCCATATACAAAGGCAGATCTCAACTGGATGAGTAAGAAATCAAGAAGCACAATCGAGATGAATGACAAATCCTTCAGACCTGCGCTGGCAGACAAGGATGCAGATATTGCTTCCTATGACACCATTCTGCTCGGCTTCCCAATCTGGTGGTATGTAGCGCCGACAATAATCAACACCTTCCTTGAAGCCTATGACTTCTCGGGCAAGAAAATCATTCTTTTCGCAACAAGCGGAGGAAGCGGTTTTGGAAATACGGTCAATGAACTTAAGCCGTCCGTATCCGAGGATGCCGTAATCATCGAAGGACAGAGACTCAGGAAGAGAACTACTGTTGAAGATGTTAAGGAGTGGTTTGAAAGCGTAATGTAGAGTAAAGAACATCTAAAGCAAAAGAGATACTCCTGCACAGAAGTGCACAGGAGTATTTTTTTGCGAAAAACAATTACTGCAGAGTCCGGAGGCGGTGCTGGAATTGCGGACTGGTCCTCAATTTCGGCGTTTTTTGAAAATCCGTACCTATATGAGAAAAACAGTAATTTTGAGGACCAGTTTCAGGTCCTTCTGAGTAAAAATGCATATAATCGGACCAGTAAATATGTGCTGTATCCCAGCAAAGTGGTCCTGCTTCAGGTAGGCATTACAATTCTGGACCAGTTATAGGGATGATTTCAGAATAATTTAGAGAAATTAAAGAAAAAACTGGTCAGGAAAAGTGCGAAAGTAAAATCCTGGACCAGTTCAAATAAGCTTAGGCCGAGGCCTTTAGCTTAGTGACATTGACATCGTAAGATTTTTGATTAGTAAAAATGTTTCTTCAATTAGTGTGCAGGATTTGTGCTATAATACATTATGTATGCATAGTATCGAGTACTGCGCTCGATTATGATTATAAGCAATACGGGAGAATGCAATGGGAGTTATCAGACTTATACTTGTTCTGCTGCTGATGCTGCCTGTGGTTATGCTTTGTTTCTACCTGTTCATGCAATGCGCAAATTATGCACTTGGAAGTAAAAGTTCATCTTCTGAAGCACGCAAGAGAAGTACAGGAGACAGAGGAAACAGAAGGCTACAGACTTCATCTCGTCCGACAGCACAGAGGGTATCGGATGGATATTATAACAGAGAAACAGATCCATACACAGAATATATGAGAAGACAGGGAGAGAGACGATGAGCAGAGGGCTTTTCATTTCGCTTGAGGGTTCAGACGGAGCCGGCAAATCAACGCAGATAGCGAATGTGCAGCAGTTCTTCCTGGACAAGGGGATTACTCCTCTTATGACCAGGGAGCCGGGCGGCACATCAATCAGTGAGAAACTCAGAGAGATTCTTCTGGATAAAAATAACAGCGAGATGTCACCGATTGCAGAGATGATGATATACGCATCAGCAAGAGCTCAGCTTGTTGCAGAGGTAATCAGACCGGCACTCGAGCGCGGAGAGGTTATCATCTGCGATCGTTTTGTAGATTCAAGCATAGCCTACCAGGGTTACGGCAGAGGACTCGGAGATGTTGTTGAGAAAGTCAACACTTATGCGATTGATGGAATACTCCCGGACATTACAATTTTCCTGGATCTCGATCCTGCAATCGGAAGAGAGCGCATCAGCACTCGTGCAGGAGCATCAACACCTGACAGGCTTGAGCAGGAGAAGATGGACTTCCACTACAGAGTATACGAAGGCTATAAGACCGTAGCCGCAGAGCATCCTGAGAGAGTTGCGGTAATCGATGCAAATAGAAGCATCGAAGAGATTAAAGAAGATATATACAGCAGACTTCAGAGTCTCTGTGAGGAGAAAGGCATCTGATGAAAGAACTGTTCGGAAGAATAATTTCGAATATAAGAGACGGAAGCAGCGCGGCGCATTCTTATATCATAGAGGCACGTGCCGGAGAAGAACGAGATGCTTTTATCAGAGAATTCGCGAAGAGTGTTATGTGCGAAGAACCGTCGCCTGACGGAAGAGCTTGCGGAAGGTGTGCATCCTGCAGACAGGTGGAAGCCGGAACAAGCATGGACCTTGTTCGTATGGAACGTTCGGGTAAAACCGGTTATGTCGTTGAAGATGCTTCGGCTTTTATGTCGAGAATCGGCATGGGTGCATACGGAAGACGTATTGTCGGTGTAATCGACGATGCGGATATGCTTTCGGAGACCGTACAGAACAAGCTCCTTAAGACACTCGAGGAACCTGCAGAGGGAGTAATAATACTGCTGGCAAGTTCCAACGCAGACAACCTGCTCTCGACAGTGCGCTCAAGATGCGTGAAGTTCAGAGCAGAAGACTGCACAGATATTGACAGTGGAGCCGAAGCAGACTCAGCTGTAGATATAGATAATTACAGAAACGTTCCATTCTACAAGTACAGAGAAGCGGTAGACAAGAAGCTTAAATCTATAGAGGATGCACTTGAACTTCTCGGAATGCTCGAGGAACTGCACAGAGACGATATGCTCGCAGGTCGTGACCCGGAAGGGCACGCAGCCGCAATCGAACTTATAGAAGCTGCCAGAATGGATATTTATAAGGGAATGCAATATGGCAAGGCACTCAAGCGACTCAGACTTGAACTTGCCGAATAGGAGGATATACAGACTATGGTAGAAATTGTCGGCGTAGGATTTATGAAATCCGGCAAAACATACTACTTCGATCCGCTTGATATGAAATTCGAGCTCGGTGAGATGGTAATAGTTGAGACAGCCAGAGGCCTTGAACTGGGACACGTTCTCATCGAGAATAAGATGGTGGATGAAGAGGAGCTTGTAGCACCGCTGAAACCGGTAACAAGAAAGGCAACTGATAAAGACCTTGCAACATACAAGGAGAATCTTGCCAAAAGAGAACCTGCTCTTAAAGTTTGTGCAGAAAAGATTGCAAAGCACGGACTTGAGATGAAGCTCATCGATGCAGAGTACATGATTGACGGTTCAAAACTGGTATTCTATTTCTCAGCTGACGGAAGAGTAGATTTTAGAGATCTCGCCAAGGACCTGGCTTCATATTTCAAAATCAGAATTGAGCTCAGACAGATTGGCGTAAGAGACGAGGCAAAGATGCTCGGAGGACTCGGTGTGTGCGGAAGACCGCTCTGCTGCAGCAAGTGGCTCCACGACTTTCAGCCGGTATCAATCAAGATGGCAAAGCAGCAGAATCTCTCGCTCAACCCTACAAAGATTTCGGGAACCTGCGGAAGACTTATGTGCTGCCTCAACTTTGAGAATGCTACATACAAGGAGCTCCGCAAGGGCATGCCTAATGACAATGAGAGGGTACAGACCCCTGACGGACTTGCCAAGGTAATCAAGGTTGATTATTTCAACGGTCTCATCGTTACAAGAGGAATCGAGAAAGACAAGCAGACCGGAGAAGAGATTTTCTCACAGGAACTCAAGTCATTCCCGAAGGATAAGATTGTCAGAATCAACAAGAAGAAAAACGCTGATGAAGAAGTCATCGACGAGGAGACCGCAAGGGAACTCGCTCGCCTCAGCAAGGAATGGTAATGCTTAGAGACGGAGAGAAATTTGACGAGACTGGCTTCGGGTCAATCGGCGTTATTCAGGTAAAAGGCATGGGCTATGGAGTCGATTCGGTAGCGCTGGCGGCTTTTGCCGCAGGTGAGACAGGTGCTTCTTCGGTAGATGCCAATGCGAGAATTGCTGACCTTGGAACCGGAAGCGGAGTCATCGCCTTTATTCTGGCACACAAGCTTGCTGAAGCACATATTACAGGCTTCGAGATGCGTGAGAACGCTTATGACAGAGCTGTCAGAGCATGCGAGATGAACGGGCTGACCGAATCAGTGGATTTCGTTCACACAGATATTCTCGGCATTGAGAAGTCTGAATACGCTGGGAGCTTCGATGCGGTGGTAAGCAATCCGCCATACTTCAAGAGATCTGCGGCTGTTCCGTGCAGCAGCACAGACAAGTATATTGCGAGACATGAGACAACAGCAGCGCTGATGGATTTTATCGGCAAAGCGGCAATGATGCTTAAGCCTCAGGGAAGCTTCTATATGGTGCATAGACCGGATCGCATGGTGGACATTATGACTGAGATGCGCGCAGCCGGACTTGAGCCGAAAGAAATGCAGTTGATAGTTCCGAGACACGGCGAAGCTGCAAATATACTGCTCGTGCATGGAGTCAAAGGTGCGGGTGCGGAATTACGTATTCTTCCAGCTATTGAAGTTCATGACGACGGGCAGGGATATACGGAGACGATAGAACGTATTTATGAGCGAAGGTTGTAGATATATATTCGATGGCACATTGCCTGAATGCAACCAAAAGTTATATAATAACACCAAATATATCGCATAATATTATATGGAAAGGAACCGGCCTCAGGCTGGTAAAAGGTGATCTGTATGAACATTACTTTCGATGTTGAAAGCGCTTTTACAGTGGTTCTGCTCATAGTAGCAATAATCGCTGTAATCTTTGTAATCATTCTGCTTTCAAAGCTCATTGGCACAGTTGACAGAGTCAACAAGATTGTAGATGAGGGTTCGCTTGCTGTATATGATGTAAAGAAGCAGGTAACAAAGGCGATTGATTCAGCAAACACAAAGAAGGCTAAGGTATCAACAGCAGCGAATACAGGAATTGCAGCTGTAAAGTCTGTTGCTGGAAAGCTGCCATTCATTAAGTAGGACGGTAGAGAAAAGGAGATAGTTATGACCATGACAATAAATCAGGTTCTCCTTGCCGGACTTATTCTTGCTGTTCTCGTTATGGCCGGAGCTGTTGCAGTTCTTGCTGTTCATGGTGTCAAACTCATGAAGAATGTTGACGGTCTGGTAGATACAGGCAAGGGTATTGCTGAGGAGGCAGGTGTTGCAGTAAAGAATACCGTTGAAAAGATGGGTGAGAATGCTGCAGAGATTAATAAAGCATTAACAGGTGTTGCTGCCGCAGTTCTTGTAAGGCGTGCATTACGCAGAATACAGAATGTGCGCAAGGCCAGAAAATTAATCAAAAAATCCAAGAAGAAGGGTAGAAGATAATGTCAAAGATTCTCGTTAACAACAGCGGACCTCTCGAGGGAGAGGTAGAGGTTAGTGGTGCAAAGAATGCGGTGCTCCCGCTTATGGCGGCAACTATGCTTACTGATCAGCAGTGTATCATAGAGAGCGTCCCTGATCTCGCAGATGTTAATGTAATGAAAAAGATGCTCGTAAGCTACGGCGCAGAGGTTGATGATACAGAGCCAGGTGTAGTTAAAGTCAAGGCCGGCAGCATCACAACTGTAGAGGGCGACCCTGCTCTCGTGCAGGAGATGAGAGCATCAACTATGGCAATGGGTCCGCTGCTTGCAAGATGCGGACGCGTTGTTCAGCCTATGCCGGGCGGATGTACTATAGGTAAAAGACCTATAGATCTCCACCTGAAGGGCTTCCGCTCTCTCGGAGCAACAATTATTGAAGAAGACGACAAGGTTATAATCGAGGCCGGTGAAGAAGGCCTTAAGGGAACTGCAATTTATCTCGATTTCCCAAGTGTAGGGGCAACAGAGAATATTCTTATGGCAGCAACACTGGCAAAGGGAACAACAATAATTGAGAATGCTGCAAAAGAGCCTGAAATTGTTGATCTTGCCAATCTTCTCAATAAGATGGGCGCAAAGATTAAGAGTGCCGGAACGGATATGATCAGAATCGAGGGTGTTGAGAAGCTGACAGGAGCAATACACGAAGTAATTCCTGACAGAATTGAGGCAGGAACATTTATGCTCGCAGCAGCAATCACTCGAGGCAAGGTTCATGTAAAGAATGCAATTCCGGGACATGTAAGACCTATCATTTCAAAGCTCAGAGAATGCGGAGTAGATGTAGAAGCTACAAATGACGGACTGTTTGTTGACGGAAGCAATGGCGAACTTGTTGCTACTGATATAAAGACACTGCCTTATCCGGGCTTTCCGACAGATATCCAGTCACCATTCATGGCTTTCCTGACAACTGTACAGGGAAAGAGCGTATGCAGAGAGACTGTTTTCGAGAACAGATTCATGCATGTTGTGGAGCTCAACAGAATGGGAGCTGGTATCGAGACTGATAACAGAGAGGCAACTATTCCGGGTGGAAAGAAGCTTCACGGAGCCAAGGTAAGAGCAACTGATCTTCGTGCCGGCGCAGCTATGGTTCTTGCAGGACTTGTTGCTGATGGTACAACAGAAATCAGCGAGATTTATCATATTGAGAGAGGCTATGGGGACCTTGTGCAGGAGTTCAAGGGTCTCGGCGGGGTTATCATGAAAGTTGACGAAGACTAATAGGAG
>JAZUII010000072.1:0-39540 GCA_045642105.1 Anaerovoracaceae bacterium
TCAAAGCTGAGCCTTGTTCTTGTTGATGGCTCATAGAAGAGCGTAGCGAGCTTTTTTCTTTTGCAGCATTCTGCATACTTGCCAGGTTTGTCGATAATATCAAGAGCTGTATCGATAAGCTGCTGAATCTCTTCTGTAGTAAGCTGCATAATGTCGATAAGATTATTCATCTGAAAGCCTCCTTATCCAATGAACTCTTCGCAGCATCTTTCATACGCTGCGACAGGATTCTCTGCCTTTGTGATTGGTCTGCCTACCACAATATAGTCAGAACCGATTTCATTTGCTGCAGCAGGAGTCATTACTCTCTTCTGGTCGCCGTTATCGCCGTCGGCGAAGCGTATGCCCGGTGTTACTGTGAGGAACTCATCTCCGCACATCATATGCACTTTCTCGGCCTCCTGAGCTGAGCAGACAACACCGTCAAGATTGGACATTTTAGCGTTGAGAGCGTAATGCATAACAACCTGGTCGATTGGCTTCTCGATGAGAAGATCCTCTTCAAGGGCCTCCTGGTCGGTTGAAGTAAGCTGTGTTACGGCAATCAGGAGAGGTCTCTCTCCACCTTCCGGAGTGCCTGCCTCAAGACCCTCGAGAGCAGCCTCCATCATTCTGATGGTTCCGGCAGCGTGAACATTGACAATGTCAGCACCGTGAGCTGCAAGAACTGTCATGGACTTCTTTACTGTTGTAGGTATGTCGTGGAGCTTGAGGTCAAGAAAAACCTTGTGACCGCGCTCCTTGAGAGCTTTTACAATGGAAGGACCCTCTGAGTAGAAGAGCTCCATTCCGATTTTAACGAAAGGCTTGCGTCCGGTGAACTGATCAAGGAAACGAAGAGTTTCCTCAGCGCTCGGGAAGTCACAAGCAACGATTACGTCTTTACCCATTATCTGTCTCCTTATCTGTGTGCTGCTCCAATTATATCACTTAATTTCTCTATTCCGTACTTATCCATTGCTGCAGGAAGTTCATCGATGATGTCTCTGCATGCGAACGGATTGATGAGGTTGGCAGCACCGACCTCAACTGCTGTGGCGCCGGCCATCATCATTTCGATTACATCCTCGGCGCTTGTCACTCCGCCTATGCCGATAACCGGAATCGATACAGCCTGTGACACCTGGTAGACCATTCGAAGCGCTACCGGAAAAATCGCAGGTCCGGAGAAACCGCCTGTGGTATTGGCTATGAGTGGAGCTTTCTTTCGAAGGTCTATTCTCATGCCGAGCATTGTGTTGATAAGGCTGATTGCGTCTGCACCGGCCTCCTCACAGGCTTTGGCGATAGCAACGATATCCGTCACATTCGGCGTCAGTTTGATGATAACAGGTTTGCTTGTAACAGCCTTAACCGCACGAACAACCTCTGCAGCAGCCTCCGGATCAGTTCCGAAGCTCATGCCGCCGCCGTGCACATTAGGGCAGGAGATATTTACCTCAATCCAGCCAACCTGCTCCTGCTTATCGATTTTCTCGCATGTATATACATATTCATCTATTGCAAAACCGCTCACGTTTGCCATTACCGGCTTGCGGAAGCATTTTGCGAGTTTGGGTAGTTCCTCACTGATAACTGCATCTACACCAGGATTCTGGAGGCCTACCGCATTCAGAAGACCCGACGAGCACTCCGCAATACGAGGAGTAGGGTTTCCGAAGCGAGGCTCCTTTGTTGTTCCCTTGAAAGAGAAAGTTACGTGGCAGATGATGTCATAGATTTCAGCAAACTCGTAGCCGAAGCCGAAAGTTCCTGAAGCCGGAATAACAGGGTTGTCAATCTCTATTCCGCAGAGGCTGACCTTAAGTCTTGAATCTACCATAGGATCTCCTTCTTTCTCATTACCGGACCGTCCTTGCAGATACGCTTGTAGCCGGTAAGCGTCTTGCAGCTGCAGCCCATACAGGCTCCAAAGCCGCAGCCCATTCTCTCCTCAAAGCTCATCTGGCCGGGAGTACTGGTAGCCGCGTGAACAGCCTTGAGCATTGGGGTAGGTCCGCAGCAGCAGAAGTAAGCGTAATTCTCGGGAAGAATGTCTGTAACAAAGCCTTTTGTGCCGTAGCTTCCGTCTGCCGTTGCGATGCGCACATCGTCAGTCAGTGCTCTGAACTCCTCCTCGAAGAATACATCTTCTCTGCTGTTAAAACCGAGCGCAACGCTGACCTTCCAGCCTGCAGCAAGAAGTCTTTTGCAGAGGTTGTACATAGGCGGAACTCCAACGCCGCCGCCTATAAGAAGAACCGGCTCGTCCTTCTTATCCTCCGGAATCTCTGATGCCATGAGCTCAAGGTCGTAGCCGTTGCCGAGTCCGGTGAGGACATCGAGCTTGGCGCCGACCGGAAGTTTTGCCATAAGCTCAGTACCCTTGCCGACAAGTTTATAGATGATTGTAACTGAACTTTCATCCACGTCGTTAACGGAAATAGGGCGGCGGAGGTACAGCCCGTCAAGCTTGATATTGACGAACTGTCCTGCTGCTGTAATTGCGCTCACATCGCCGGAGAGCTTCATAAGCCACACATCTCTGGCAATGCATTTATTCTCTTTAATTGTCAGTATAACCTGTTTCATAGTGTTCCTCATTACTGAGCGTCGATTGTTGAAATTGTCTGAGTTGTCTCATCCAGTACATCAAGCAGTACGCTTACTGTGTCGAGAGAAGTGAAAAGCGAGCAGTTGTTCTCTGTAGCGCAGAGTCTGATCTGAGCACCGTCACTTGCCTGGGCAGTATCTCCGATATTTCTGGTGTTGATGAGATAGGAGATGTGACCGTCTCTGATTGCGTCGAGAATCTCGCTGCTTCCCTCGCTCAGCTTTGCAAGTGCTCTTGTGCGGATTCCGTTCTCCTTGAGGAATTTTGCTGTTCCCTTTGTAGCCTCGATGTTAAAACCAAGATTGTAGAATCTTCTTACGAGCTCGAGTGCTTCCTGCTTGTCATTTCCCGCGAGAGTTACGAAAACTGTTCCGTAGTTCTTGAGCTTGAGTCCGGATGCCTGGAGTGCCTTGTAAAGCGCACGGTTAAGCTTTGTGTCGTAGCCGATAGCCTCACCTGTTGACTTCATCTCAGGTGAGAGGTATGAATCGAGTCCTCTGAGCTTGTTGAATGAGAAAACAGGAACCTTTACATAGAATCTCTTTTTCTCGTCAGGATAGAGCTGGAAGATTCCCTGCTCCTTGAGGCTCTTGCCGAGGATTACGTCTGTAGCGATGTCCGCGAGCGAGTAGCCTGTAGCCTTTGAGAGGAAAGGTACTGTTCTTGATGAACGAGGGTTAACCTCGATGATATATACATCCTCGTTCTCGTCAACGATGAACTGGATATTATAAAGTCCCCTGATGCCTATTCCGAGGCCGAGCTTCTTAGCGTACTGAAGGATGATTCCTTTTACCTTATCGCTTACGCTGAATGTAGGATATACGGAGATTGAGTCTCCTGAGTGAACTCCGGTTCTCTCAACGAGCTCCATGATACCCGGAACAAATACGTCAACGCCGTCGCAGATGGCATCAACCTCGAGCTCCTTGCCCTGGATGTACTTGTCAACGAGTACAGGCTTGTCCTCGTCGATTTCAACGGCAGTCTTGAGGTAATGTCTGAGCTGCTCTTCGCCTGAAACGATCTGCATAGCTCTTCCGCCGAGTACGAAGGAAGGCCTTACGAGGACAGGGTAGCCGATCTCTGCAGCGGCTTTTACACCATCCTCAATCTTAGTAACCGCCTGACCCTTTGGCTGTGGAATATTGAGATCGAGAAGAATCTTCTCGAAGCTGTCTCTGTTCTCCGCTCTCTCGATAGCCTCGCAGTCAGTTCCGATGATTTTGACTCCTCTGTCTACGAGCGGCTGAGCAAGGTTGATTGCTGTCTGTCCGCCGAGTGAAGCGATTACGCCGTCAGGCTGCTCAAAGTCGATGATTGCCATTACATCCTCTGGTGTGAGAGGCTCGAAGTAGAGCTTGTCTGAGGTTGTGTAGTCGGTTGAAACTGTCTCAGGGTTGTTGTTGATGATGATAGCCTCGTAACCGGCTCTCTTGATTGTCTGTACGGCGTGTACTGTTGAGTAGTCGAACTCTACGCCCTGTCCGATTCTGATAGGACCGGCGCCGAGTACGATGATTTTCTTCTTGTCTGTGAGTCTTGACTCGTTCTCACCTGTGTATGATGAGTAGAGGTAAGCGATGTATTTACCTGTGTGGAGAGTATCTACCATCTTGAAGATTGGAGTGATACCCTCTGCCTTTCTCTTCTGATAGATTGAGATTTCGTCTGTATCCCAGATTCTCGAAATGCAAACATCCGAGAATCCCATCTCCTTTGCTTTCTTAAGAGTTTCTGTGCAGCCCTTGTTGTCGGCAAGCTTCTTCTCCATGTCTACAATCTTCTTGAATGACTCGAGGAAGTATGAAGTGATCATTGTTACCTCATGGAGCTTTTCAACTGTAGCGCCTCTTCTCAGAAGCTCGCAGATTGCGAAGGCATTGTCGTCTCTGAACTCCTCGATGTATGCCCAGAGCTCATCGTCTGTCATACCGTCGAACTTAGCCATCCAGAGGTGGTCTACACCGATCTCGAGAGAACGTACTGACTTGAGAGTACACTCCTCAAGATTAGCTCCGATTCCCATAACCTCACCTGTAGCCTTCATCTGAGTTCCGAGCTTGTTGGAAGCATCTGCGAACTTGTCGAATGCGAATCTAGGGAATTTTGCAACGATGTAGTCGAGGCTTGGCTCGATATCAGCAGTACCGCCGGCAACAGGAATCTCCTCGAGGAGCATGCCCATCGCGATTTTTGCAGTTACTCTTGCGATAGGATAGCCGGACGCCTTTGATGCGAGAGCTGATGAACGTGAAACTCTTGGGTTTACCTCGATAAGGTAGTACTCGCTTGTTTCAGGGTGAAGTGCGAACTGAACATTGCAGCCTCCTTCAACCTTGAGCTCTCTGATAATCTTGATAGCTGAATCGTTCAGCATCTTCATGTCGTGGTCGCTGAGTGAGAGGATAGGAGCTACAACCATTGAATCGCCTGTGTGAACTCCTACAGGGTCAATGTTCTCCATTCCGCAGATTGTGATAGCGTGGTCTGCAGAGTCTCTCATTACCTCGAATTCGATTTCCTTGTATCCCTTTACAGACTTCTCGATGAGAACCTGATGTACAGGGGAAAGGTTGAATGCATTGATTCCGATGCTTACGAGCTCTTCCTCGTTATATGCGAATCCGCCGCCTGTGCCTCCGAGTGTAAAAGCAGGTCTCAGTACAACAGGGTAACCGATTCTCTGAGCAGCAGCCTTGGCCTCGTCGAGGTTGTATGTAATCTCTGAAGGGATTACAGGCTCTCCGATGGACTCACACATCTCCTTGAAAAGCTCTCTGTCCTCGGCTCTGGCAATACTCTCGGCGCTTGTACCGAAAAGCTTGCAGCCTGTCTCTTTGAGAACGCCTTTTTCCTCAAGCTGGATAGCGAGGTTGAGACCCGTCTGTCCGCCGATGCCCGGAACGATGCAGTCCGGTCTTTCGTATCTGAGAATTTTGGCAATGTACTCGAGTGTGAGAGGCTCCATATACACCTTATCTGCAATCTGTGTGTCTGTCATTATTGTTGCAGGGTTCGAGTTGCAGAGGATAACCTCGTAACCTTCCTCCTTGAGCGCAAGGCATGCCTGCGTTCCTGCATAGTCGAATTCAGCGGCCTGGCCGATAACGATAGGACCTGATCCGATGATAAGTACTTTCTTAACGTCTGTTCTCTTTGCCATGTTTCCCTCCTGTATATATGAATAGTAATTGTTAACTTTGTTATATTGCGCTGTAAGCGACTCTTCCGTCTACGACAGTAAGCATGCACTTGCCGAAGACATCTTTGCCCTCGAAAGGAGTTGCTTTTCCCATAGAGAGGAAGTCCTCCGGATTAATTGTCTCTCTGGCGTTCAGATCCCATACTGTGTAGTCATTTCCCAGCGGAATATTGAATCTCTCTCTTGGGTTGACCACGAGCAGATCAATGAGCCTGCTGAAGCTGATGATGTCCTTCTTAACAAGTTCTGTGTAGAGAAGCTGGAAGGCGGATTCGATTCCGACGATTCCGAAAGCGCTCTTCTCGAGCCCCTTCGCCTTCTCCTCTGCGCTGTGAGGCGCGTGGTCGGTGGCAATCATGTCGATTGTGCCGTCCTGCACACCTTTGATGAGTGCAAGCTTGTCCTCGGTGCTTCGAAGCGGTGGGTTCATCTTGAAACGGCCCTCTTCGCAAAGGTCATTCTCATCAAGAATGAGATAGTGAGGTGCAGTCTCGCAGGTGATATTCACACCGTTAGCTTTTGCCTGTCTGATAAGCTCAACACTTTCCTTTGTTGAGATGTGGCATACGTGGTATGCGCAGCCTGTCTCAGCGCTGAGCCTGATATCTCTTTCAATCTGCTTCCACTCGCTCTCACTGCAGATTCCGCGATGTCCATGTTCGCGGGCGTATACCCCGTCGTGAATATATCCTCCGTGGAGCAGGTCGTTCACCTCGCAGTGAGCGACAATCATTTTACCGAGCGACTTTGCTCTCTGCATTGCCTGTCGCATCATCTCCTCTTCCTGAACGCCCTTGCCGTCATCTGAGAAAGCGATTATTCCGTCTGACATCTCTTCCATTGCTGCAAGCTCTTCGCCCTTCTGCTGAACGGTTATAGAGCCGTAAGGGTAGACGTGGATGACCGCGCTCCGATCGATGATGTCCTGCTGAGCCTTGAGAGTCTCTGCACTGTCCGGTACAGGGTTCAGATTAGGCATTGTGCAGACTGCAGTGTAGCCGCCGTGCGCTGCGGCCTTTGTTCCGCTCTCAATTGTCTCCTTATAAGAAAAACCCGGTTCTCTGAAGTGCACATGCACGTCACAAAAACCGGGAAGAATAACATATTGATCGGCGTCGGTGGAGCCGATGGAAGGAGAAATATCAGGACAGAAATCCTTTAGCATTTCCGCTGTGTTGATATCTCGAATATCGAAGTTTGCCATACTTTTTCCTCCTCTTTGATTAACCTTACGAAGTATAGCACAGAGATTGAATTGTTCCAAATAAAACTTTTGCTTTTATAAAATTTTGTGTGAAGATTCCTTGAAAAGTTTCGGATTCTGGTGAATTTGCGAACAATGTGATGCATATGAAATGTATGGTTCGTGTCGCTGTATTCTGTGACAGCTGCGCTGGGGCATTTCCCTTTAGCACAGTTCAGAAAGTGCAAAAAATGCCGGATAAAGGGACGCTGTTGTTTGAGAGCGTAAACGGCTTTATCTATCATTTGAAGTACAGAAGGCGAGGCCTTCGTTTGATTCTTTTTATACATTCTATATTATGCCCTGTGGCAGAAGGAGGTTTATGGCAAATTCATACAGAAATAATCGCGGTGGTGGAATTGAATACACCATACATGCAAAGGTCGGAACTATAACAGAGTATCCGACGGGATGGACCAAGGAGATTAACCTTATCACGTGGAACGGCGGACAGCCGAAGTTCGACATCAGAGACTGGGATCCTGAGCACGAACATATGTCGAAAGGCATTACCCTCCATGAGGAGGAAGCCAGAGTTGTAAGTTTGCTGCTTGGAAGCTGGCTTAACGGCTCGGCAGGCAGACAGCATGTAGAGCCTGTGAGAGAGGGGCGCCCTGAACCGGTAAAAACTGAAGCTGCCAGACAGGAACTTGCACTGGCTTTCGAAGAGACGGAATCAGCTCCGGCTGCTGTAGACGGAGAATGCTCAGCAGACGCAGCTTGTGCTGCTGACGAGGCTCCTGCATCCGGTGATGATGTGTTATTTGATCCTGAGACGGGGGAGGTGGTGTCAGAATAGCGTGATACATAAGGGGCAGGCTGCAAGGCGCTGCAGCCTGCCCTCTGATTTGATTGTGTGGCTCCGCAGCAGACGGAGGATTAATTATTTAATGGAAAGAAAAAGGAAACACACTATAAAGAAATTGAGAACCAGACTGATAGTGCTGACTTTCCTGATGGTGGCAGCAGGGACTGCTCAGGTATTTGCGGCAGCATCAGTTAATTATATAGGGCCTCTCTGGACAGATACTTCTCAAGGAAAGGTAAGGGTTGGCCAGTTCACTGTAAACGGGAAGCCTGCCTTCTGTATGGAACACTCAAAGGAGAGTCCGTCTACGGGTACGACGCTTACGGAGAAGGTCTACAGAAATGAGCAGGTTCGAAAGATTCTGTATTACGGATGGAATGGCCCGGGACAGTGGAAGGGCTTCAGCGGTCAGAAGCAGGGAATTACTCTGACATCACTGCTTCTTTCAGAGGTGTATTCTAAGGCACAGCCGGTCGGAACGTATAATTTTGTGCCGGGGCTTGTCGAGTTCAGGAAGTATGTAAATGGGCAGCCGGCGCCGTCGCTCGATCTCAAGTTCAGTAAGACGAGCGTCAAGTCGTTCTACGACGGCGCCCTTGATGCCGAGCGCAGCGAGGACATCAAGGTGACGGGCACGGGTGCGGGAAAGCTCAGGGTTACCGTGCCCGACGGCTGCCTGCTGCACAATTACGCTGACGGCAGTGATAAATCCGGCGAGGTAGTACTGACTGCAGGAAGCAGATTTTACATAAGAGGAGCGTCGGCATACAGCAAAACTAAGTCTACCGTAATAAAAGGACGAGGAACGGCTCTGCAGCCTGTTGTTTTCGTGACGGCAAGCACGAGCATACAGGATCTGACGCGCCTCGATTATGTAGAGGACACTGCTGACTCGACCAAACTGACAGTAAGCTGGCTGGGTAAATCGGACCTGCGCATTACAAAGCTTGATGCAGCATCAGGAAAGCCTCTTAGCGGAGCGGTTTTTCGCATATTCGAGCTTGATGGCGATGGAAATGTAGAAGGCGTTGAAGATGCAACAGATATAGAGACCCTTCGCGCATGCGATAAAGCAGTCGGCAGTTATACGACGGCGACTGATGGTACGGTACTGGCTAAGGATATTCTTCAGCCGGGACACAGCTATCTGGTTATCGAACAGACTCCACCGAACGGCTACCGCATCAGCGATGAGATTCAGACGTTGAAGGTTACAGGCGCTAAAGATATCGAGGAGGTCTGCTTCAGAAATGACAGGCAGGTTGCCAGAGTGTGCATTGATAAGAAAGGAGAGAGATACTCTATTACAGAAGGGCGGCTTGAAGCTCACAAGGAGGATCTTGGGGGAGCGGTTTTCGAGATAAGTGCTGCAGAGGATATCTGTGAATGGGGCTCTTCAGCGATTAAATACAAAGAAGGGACGCTGGTTGAGACCCTGGTTAGTGACGATGAAGGCAAGGCGGAGAGCGGCGAACTTCCACCAGGAAGATATTCTATTAGAGAGACGGGAACACCGGAGGGATATCTGATTGATTCGGAGGAAAGAATCTGTGAACTGTATGTCGATTCTGACAAAACAGAACTGAATTATTCTTATACCTGCGTTAATTATCCTGTTAAATCTGAAATCAGGGTAGTCAAATATGATAAAGCTAGCGGAGAGAAGCTGGCGGGTGCTCACTTCACTATTACTGATGAGAACGGGGAAAGCGTTGAGCTCTGCACAGGGGAAGACGGTACCGCAGATTTGAGCATGCTGCCGCCGGGCGAATATGTTTTTGCAGAAGTTACTGCACCGGATGGATATACAATTGATACAGAAAAGCAGAATTTCACGGTTGGGACTGATGAGAATCAGGACACGATTGTGCTCGAATCCTACGATGAAAGAATAGAATCGCCTGATACATCTGATGACAGACATGTTCTGGTAAAAGTGATTGTATATGCGCTGCTGCTTGCGGCCTGTGCAGTTGCGCTTGATGTGAAATATCTCGGCCAGAGGAAGCACTAGAATAAAGCTGAGGCTTGCGTTTGCTTTCGCCCGACGTTGAATCTTTGAGTGCTGCTATGATATTATTTTATATTGAGAAATCAAAGGAGGAGTCAAAGATGATACTCGGATCAATAATAGTATTTCTGTTTGTATTAATGTTCGTAGGCGTATTTTATGCTGTTAATGCCTACGGAATAATGAAACTTATGGAAGCAAAGGGATATGACCAGCTTTACAGAGCATGGGTTCCTTTCCTTAATATGTATTTCCTTGGCGAGATTGTTGAGGAAGAAATCGGCGGACACGAGTTCGTTTTTCCTGGATATACAAAATGGATACTTGCTCTCTATCCGCTTACAGGAGCTGTTCCTTTCCTCGGAAATGTTGCTGCTGTTGCAGGCCATATATATACAATTGTCGTATGCTGCATAATGGCAGATAAGTACAAGACAACTGTTTCAATGATTGTCTCGGCAATTTTCGGTTTCCCTGGAATCGGATATTCTATTATGGCTTCAAGAATGAGCCAGGGCGATTCATATACTGCTGACAATTCAACACAGACAGCTGAAACACAGACACCTGTTGTTACTGATTTCAGTGTTGAGGCTGCAGACGAGAAAAGCGCACCTGAGGCAGCTGCAAAGAGAACTGAGCCTATAGTCGGCAAACCTGAGACAAAGGGTACGGTTATTGGTGTTCCTGAGCAGCAGAAGGCACAGGATGTCGAGTTCGATGTTGTTGCCCCGGTAGAGGAAGTAGCACCTGCAGAGGAGCCGGTTGCAGAGGGACCTGCTCCAGTGGAGGCAGAGCCTGTTGTAATCGATGCTGCACCTGAGTTTGTTTCAGATGAAGAGCAGGAGTTTGACATTCCGCTCGCTGAGAATACTGGAATTATAGAAATCGAGGTTGAAGAGTAAGATGCGAGTAGCTTTTCATACACTTGGATGTAAAGTTAATCAGTATGAAACAGAAGCTATGCGTGAGGCGTTCGAGGCTCGCGGTGCTGAGATTGTTGCGGAGAACGAAGCGGCTGATGCATATATTGTCAACACATGCACTGTTACCAACATTGCAGACCGTAAGTCTAGGCAATATATAAGACGAATGAAAGCGCTCAATCCGGAAGCTCTTGTCCTTGTGACCGGCTGTTATGCGCAGGTTGCCGCGGAAGAGATTCGCGAGATGGAAGAAGTGGATATCGTTATCGGCAACGGTCTCAAGTCAGAGATATGCGACAGAGTATACGAGGCTTTTGAAAAGTCGAAGAGTGAGGCTGAAGAGGTAAAAGTTCTTTCCCGCAGTGAGCTCAGTTACTTCGAGGACATGGGAAATGTTGTTGCAAGTGAGCTGGGAACTTCACGTGCCTATGTCAAGATTCAGGAAGGCTGTGACAGATTCTGTTCATACTGCCTTATTCCTTATGCAAGAGGACCTGTAAGAAGCAGACCGATAGAAGCAATTATCGAAGAGTCGAAGCTTCTTCTCGAAAAGGGTTTCAAAGAAATCATTCTGACAGGCATTAATACAGCGCTCTATGGTACTGAGGAAGAGTATTTCTTTGAGAGACTGGAAGGCGAGGAGGATATGACTCCGCTTGAGGCAGTGCTCTCAAGACTGGATGCCATCGATAAAGATTTCCGTATAAGACTCAGCTCGCTTGAGCCTACTGTTGTTGACAGAGAGCATGTTGAACGAATCATCAGATTCAAGAAGCTCTGTCATCATCTGCACCTGTCTGCTCAGAGCGGAAGCACTTCAGTACTGAAGGCTATGAACAGGCACTACACGGCTGAAGACTATCTGGAGATTGTCAAAGCTATCAGAGAATTTGATCCGCTTTACGGCATTACGACAGATATTATCGCAGGCTTTCCGGGAGAAACTGAAGAAGACTTCGAGGAGACACTTAAGGTTGTCGAAGCCAGCCAGTTCGGCAGAGTTCACGCTTTTCGCTATTCTCCAAGAAGAGGGACCGTCGGAGCGGCTATGAAAGACGCAGTTCCGGGAACGGTCAAAGCTGAACGCATGGAGAGGCTTATTGCGGCAGGAGAAGCCAGCGCAGCGGCTTTTATCGAAGCAAACAGAACCCGTATCCACAGAGTTCTTGCAGAAGAGAGAACTGAGGGATATGTTACGGGATATACCGACAATTATATAAAAGTATATATTGAAGATTCACAAGAGGAGCTTTCTCTCGGCGAGTTCTGCGACGTGGAGCTTCAGGATATATATGAGGACGGCTGCCTGGCCAGGGTAACCGGGAAAGGAGAATAACATGGAAGATTGTATTTTCTGCATGCTTGCCAATGGGCAGATTCCTACAGATATGGTATATGAGGATGAGCTTTGTGCTTGCTTCCGTGACGCGGATCCACAGGCACCGGTTCACATGCTGCTTGTACCAAAGAAGCATATTGCGAGCCTCGATGCACTCACAGCAGACGATGCTGCTCTCATCAGCCATATGATGCTTAAGATTAAGGATATTGCTGCTTCCGAGGGACTTGAGAATGGTTACAGATGTGTAATCAACACAGGAGATGACGGTGGACAGACTGTTCACCACCTGCATATCCACATTCTCGGCAAGAGAGCAATGGCATGGCCACCAGGCTAAAAGAATACCGGCTCGTACAGAGCTGCGGATAACATGAAGCGAAAGGGACTGCTGCACTAAAGGACGATGTACTTTAAGGGCGCAGTTCCTTTTTATTGCTTTGCGGGATGGCTGCAGGCGAGCAGAGTGTGAGGGTTAAAAGGCGAGCGGATGAAATTGCGATTGTGACAATATAGATAAGAAACCTGACTGTGCCACAATCGCTAGGGTGTTATCCTGCTTCCTATATATAGTCGTCGGATTGCGGTGAAAAGCACCATATATGCGTGCTGCAAAGCAATGCAGGAAACGCGCACACGAGTGTAAGGAGGTAGGCCTCGCAAAGCCTTGAAAACACTGAACTTTGCTTACGAAAACGTGCGAAAAACATAATATTTTTTTCGTAAAAACCCTTGCACTTAGCGCTGACTTTGCATATAATATAACAGCTTGTTTAATGCGATGAGGCAGAAGGTTACCGTGCTATCGGATAACTCCTGCTGAGAATTGTCCTCACGAGATGAGGGCGAAGGGTTCGCTTTTTTCGTGTGCGCATTCGCATAGGAAACGCACGAAAGAGTGTGAAAGGCGAAATCGCGGATTTTCAAGGGAAAGCGAAATCCTGTACAAGCAATAGCGACAAATTGTACAAAATAAAACAAGGAGGATCTACAATGAGCGAATTACAGAAAATCAGAATCAGAATGAAGGCTTATGATCACGCTCTTCTTGACAAGTCAGCAGCTAAGATTGTTGAGACAGTTAAGAAGACTGGCGCTGATGTATCAGGACCTATTCCACTGCCAACAGAGAAAGAGGTTGTTACAATCATCAGAGCCGTGCATAAGTACAAGGACTCAAGAGAGCAGTTTGAGCAGAGAACACACAAGAGACTCATCGACGTTACTAACGCAACTAACAAGACAGCTGAGGCTCTTACAAAGCTCGACCTGCCTGCAGGAGTAGACATCGAGATCAAGCTCTAAGCTAGATTAGAAAGATCACATGAGAGGGACAATAAGGTCCAAACCAGAGTGATCCGCTGTAAGAAAGTAGGAGGAAAGATATGAAAACACTGCTTGGAAAGAAAATCGGAATGACTCAGATTTTCGCAGAGGACGGCACAGTAGTACCTGTAACCGTCGTTGAGGCAGGTCCTGAGACTGTTCTTCAGGTGAAGACAGTTGAGACTGACGGCTATAACGCTGTTCAGGTTGGTTTCGAGGACCAGAAGCCACAGAGAGTCAACAAGCCTATGACTGGTCACTTTGACAAGGCTGGCGTAACTCCTAAGAAGTACGTTGCTGAGTTCAGAGTTGAAGAGGGAGAGGCTTACGAGGTTGGACAGGTTATCACAGCCGCTGACTTCGAAGAGGGCATCAAGCTCGACGTTGTTGGAACTTCAAAGGGTAAAGGAACCCAGGGTAACATCAAGAGACACGGCCACCGCAGAGGACCTATGACTCACGGTTCAAAGCATAAGAGACTTGCCGGTGCTCTTGCTGCCGGAACATATCCTTCAAGAGTCTTCAAGGGAAACAAGGCTCCTGGAAGAATGGGTAGAGACACTGTTACAGTTCAGAACGTTGTACTCGTTAAAGTAATTGCTGACCGCAACCTGATGATGATTAAGGGTGCTATTCCTGGAAAGAAGGGTGGCCTCGTAAAGATTTCACCAGCAGTTAAGGGTCAGAAGTAAGCGGAAAGGAGGATTTGGAAATGGCAAATGTAAAAGTGCTGAACATGGCCGGCGAGGCAGTTGGCGAGATGAAGCTGAGCGATGCAATCTTCGGTATCGAGCCAAATGAGTACGCTGTACAGGCCGTAGTTAAGAACTACTTAGCAAACCAGAGACAAGGAACTCAGTCCGCTAAGGATAGAAGCGAAGTTAGAGGAGGCGGACGTAAGCCTTTCAGACAGAAGGGAACAGGTCGCCACAGACAGGGAAGCTCAACAGACCCTTCACAGATCGGTGGAGGTATCGTATTTGCACCTAAGCCAAGAAGCTACAGATATTCGCTTCCTAAGAAGCTCAAGAGACTCGCTCTCAAGTCTGTTCTTTCAGCAAAGGTTGCAGACAACGAGCTGATCGTAGTAGACGAGCTTAAGTTCGAAGAGCCTAAGACAAAGGAAATGATCAAGGTTCTCGCTAACATCAATGCTCAGAAGAAGGCTCTTATCGTTATGGATGAGAAGGACATCAACGTAGTTAAGTCCGCTTCAAACATCCCTGGCGTAAGAACTGCACTGGTAAGCACCATGAACGTATATGAGATCGTAAATCATTACAGCCTGGTTCTCACTAAGGCAGCAGCTGAGAGAATTGAGGAGGTATACGCATAATGAAGACTGGTTACGACGTAATTATCAGACCTATCATTACCGAGAACAGCATGGAGCTTGCAGAAGACAAGAAGTATGTGTTCAAGGTTGCGAAGGACGCTAACAAGACTGAGGTTAGAAAAGCCGTAGAGGAAATCTTCGGAGTAGAGGTAGCCAAGGTTAACGTTTCAAACGTAAGCGGAAAGAAGAAGAGAGTAGGAATGAAGTTCGGTATGACTCCTTCATACAAGAAGGCTGTTGTAACACTCACTCCTGACAGCAAGGAAATCGAGCTCTTCCAGAGCATGTAATTAAGGAGGCATAAGAATGGGAATTAAGAAATATAAACCAACGACACCGGGCCTCAGAGGTATGACGGTTTCCACATTTGAGGAAATCACAGCTAAGTCACCGGAGAAGTCTCTTACAGTTACACTCAAGAAGCATTCTGGAAGAAACGTAAGAGGTAAGATCACAGTAAGACACAGAGGTGGCGGATACAGACCTAAGTACAGAATCATCGATTTCAAGAGAACTAAGGACGGTATCCCAGCTACAGTTAAGACAATCGAGTATGATCCTAACAGAACAGCTAACATCGCACTCATTGCTTACGCTGATGGAGAGAAGAGCTACATCATCGCGCCTAACAAGCTCAAAGTTGGCGATGTAGTAGTATCAGGACCAGACGCAGATATCAAGCCTGGTAACACACTCCCAATTGCTAACATTCCTCTGGGTACAATTATCCACAACATCGAGCTCAAGCCGGGCAAGGGCGGACAGCTTGTAAGATCAGCAGGAAACGGCGCTCAGCTGATGGCTAAGGAAGGCGAGTATGCTCAGGTAAGACTCCCATCCGGCGAGGTAAGAATGGTAAGAATGAACTGCAGAGCCACAATCGGCGAAGTAGGAAACACTGACCACGGTAACATCTCAATCGGTAAGGCTGGTAGAAAGAGACACATGGGTTGGAGACCTACAGTTAGAGGTTCTGTTATGAACCCTAACGATCACCCACATGGTGGTGGAGAAGGTAGAGCTCCTATCGGTCGTAAGGGACCAGTTACTCCATGGGGTAAGCCTGCTCTTGGATACAAGACACGTAAGAAGAATAAGGATTCTAACAAGTACATCGTTAGAAGAAGAAATAGCAAGTAGGGAAGGAGCAAATAATGGGAAGATCGCTTAAGAAGGGCCCATTCGTCGACAAGAAGCTTCTGAAGAAGATTGAAGAGATGAATGCAGCTAACGAAAAGAATGTTGTTAAGACATGGTCAAGACCATCAACAATTTTCCCTCAGATGATCGGACACACAATTGCCGTTCACGACGGACGCAAGCATGTGCCTGTATATATCACAGAGGATATGGTTGGACACAGACTCGGCGAGTTTGCTCCAACAAGAACTTATAAGGGTCACGTAGCTGACGGCAAGAGAAAGTAACGGAAAGGAGAGCTGACAAATGGAAGCAAAGGCAGTAGCCAAGTATGTAAGAATGTCTTCAAGTAAGCTTAAGCCTGTTACAGATCTTGTAAGAGGAAAGGACGTGAACGAAGCATTAACAATTCTCAAGTACATGCCAGGAAAGGGCAGTGAACTTGTAGAGAAGGTTGTTCAGTCAGCAAAGGCTAATGCTGAGAACAATCACGGAATGAACCCTGATAACCTCTACGTTGCAGAGGTATATGCAAACCAGGGACCTACAATGAAGCGCTGGAGAGCCGGTGCTCAGGGTAGAGCCGGAATGATTCTTAAGAGAACAAGCCACATCGGTGTAGTTCTCAAGGAAAAGACAACTGCAGAAGTTGTTGTTGAGAAGGAGGTTTAGCAGATGGGTCAGAAGGTTAATCCACATGGACTGAGAGTCGGAGTTAACAAGGACTGGAGCTCAAAGTGGTACGCAGACAAGTCAAACTTTGCAGACTTCCTTGTAGAGGACAATCAGATTAGAAATTTTGTAAAGAAAAAGCTCTATGCAGCAGGCGTAGCTAAGGTTGTTATTGAGAGACCTGCAGCTGACACTGTAAAGGTAATCGTACTTGCTGCAAGACCGGGAATGGTAATCGGAAGATCCGGCGAGGGAATCGATGAGTTCAAGGCGGCAGTTGCAAAGATGACTGGCAAGAAGGTAATCGTTTCAATCGAGGAAGTAAGAAGAGCAGAGCTTGACGCACAGCTTACAGCTGAGAGCATCGCACAGGCACTTGAGAGAAGAACTTCTTTCAGAAGAGCTATGAAGCAGGCTATCGGCAGAACAATGAAGGCTGGCGCAAAGGGAATCAAGGTTCTTTGCTCAGGAAGACTCGGTGGAGCTGAAATCGCTAGAAGCGAGAAGTACAGCGAGGGTAATGTTCCTCTGCACACACTGAGAGCTGACATTGACTACGGCTTCGCAGAGGCAGACACTACATACGGAAAGATCGGCGTTAAGGTATGGATCAACCACGGAGAGATTCTCGACAAGGGTCTCAAGAGTGCAATTCCGGAAGCTAAGGCTGAGAAGAGAGATAAGAAGTCCAGAAGAAATGACAAGAAGGACAGAAGATCTTCAGGAAGATCAGACAGAAGAAACGGAAGATTTGATGCTCGTGAGGCAAAGCCAGAGGTTAAGCCAGCTACTACAAGAGTAAGAAAGGCACCTAAGGTTGTTGAGGCTCCTGCTGCTCCTGAGGCAGTAGAGGTTCAGGAGAACGCAGAAGCATAAGATAAGTAGAGAAAGGAGATACATGCCATGTTAATGCCAAAGCGTGTTAAACACAGAAGACAGCACAGAGGCAGAATGAAGGGTATTGCTACAAAGGGTAATACCGTTGCATACGGAACATACGGACTCATGGCAGATGATCGTGGCTGGATTGATTCAAAGCAGATCGAGGCAGCCAGAGTCGCAATGACAAGATCAATCAAGAGAGGCGGAAAAGTATATATCAAGATTTTCCCACATAAGCCGGTTTCAAAGAAGCCTATCGGCGTTCGTATGGGTTCCGGAAAAGGTGCACCTGAGTATTGGGTAGCAGTAGTTAAGCCGGGCAGAGTAATGTTCGAGATCGAAGGAGTTTCAGAGGAAGCTGCTAAGGAAGCTATGAGACTTGCAGCTCACAAGCTCCCAATCAAGTGCAAGTTTGTCGTTAAAGGACAGGAAGGGGTTAACAAGTAATGGATCTGAATAACATTAGAAAGATGACAGATCAGGAGAGAGAAGCTGAACTCGCAAGAATGAAGCAGGAACTCTTTAACCTGAGATTTCAGCATGTTACCGGCCAGCTCGATAACCCGGTAAAGATGCGCGAAGTAAAGAGAGATATTGCAAGAGTTAAGACTGTTATCAGAGAGAACGAGCTTAACCAGCCTGAGGCATAGTAGAAAGGAGGATGAATAACAATGGAAAGAAATAGAAGAAAAACAAGAGTTGGAATCGTTGTAAGCGATAAGATGGATAAGACTGTTGTTGTTGCTACTGAAGAAATCGTTAGACATGCTCTCTACAGCAAGGGTGTTAAGAGAACTAAGAAGTTCAAGGTTCACGATGAGAACAACGAGTGTGGAATCGGCGATAAGATTCTGATTATGGAGACCAAGCCAATCTCAAAGGATAAGAGATGGAGAATGGTTGAGATTATTGAGAAGGCTAAGTAAAGGAGGCAACATACAATGATTCAGACAGAAACAAGATTAAGAGTTGCCGACAATTCAGGCGCTAAGGAACTGCTTTGCATCAGAATCCTCGGCGGATCCGGAAGAAAGTATGCTAACATCGGAGACATCATCGTATGCTCAGTTAAGGATGCTACACCGGGCGGCGCTGTAAAGAAGGGTGACGTTGTAAAAGCTGTAGTAGTAAGAAGCAAGCGCGGCACAAGAAGAGCTGACGGAAGCTACGTAAAGTTCGATCAGAACGCTGCAGTTATCATTAAGGATAAGACAGATAAGAATCCGGTAGGTACACGTATCTTCGGACCTGTTGCAAGAGAGCTTAGAGATAACGGCTTCATGAAGATCGTATCACTGGCACCGGAAGTATTATAAGGAGGCCTCAGATGCAGATTAAGAAAAATGACACAGTAGTGGTTATCGCAGGAAAGGATAAGGGTAAAACCGGAACTGTCCTGAGAACAATCCCTAAGAAGAATAAGGTTGTTGTTGAGGGCGTTAACATGCAGACAAAGCACGCTAAGGCTACAAGAACAGCTGGTTCAGAGATCAAGCACATCGAGGGACCTATTGATGCTTCAAATGTTATGTTCTATGACAAGCAGGCAAAAGCAGGAACAAGACTCGGTGTAGAGATTAAGGACGGCAAGAAGGTCAGAGTATCAAAGAAGACCGGCGCCGTAGTAGACTAGGAAAGGAGATAAGAGACAGTGGACATCAGACTGAAAGAAAAGTACAAGACTGAAGTATTCCAGGCTATGCAGGATAAGTTCAATTACTCCAATCCTATGGAGGTTCCAAAGCTCACAAAGATTACTATCAACATGGGTCTTGGCGAGGCTAAGGACAATTCAAAGATCCTCGAGAGCGCTGTAAAGGAAATCGCTCTGATTTCAGGACAGAGACCTGTAATTACAAAGGCTAGAAAGTCAATCGCTAACTTCAAGGTTAGAGAGGGAATGCCTGTAGGAGCAAAGGTTACTCTCAGAGGAGACAACATGTACACATTTGCTGACAAGCTCTTCAACCTCTCACTCCCAAGAGTAAGAGACTTCAAGGGACTCAGCAGAAACTCCTTCGACGGAAGAGGAAACTACTCCATGGGACTCAAGGAGCAGCTCATTTTCCCTGAGATCGTATACGATGATGTTGAGACCATTAAGGGAATGAATATCGTATTTACAACAACTGCTAAGACTGACGAGGAAGCACTTGCTCTGCTCGAGCTTCTCGGAATGCCTTTTGCTAAGTAATTAGGAGGGGAATATGGCAAAGACTTCAATGAAGGTAAAGCAGGCTAGAAAGCCTAAGTACTCAACAAGGGCTTATACTAGATGCAAAGTTTGTGGAAGACCACATTCAGTACTGAAGAAGTACGGAATCTGCCGTATCTGCTTCAGAGAGCTTGCATACAAGGGAGAGATTCCTGGCGTAAAGAAGGCAAGCTGGTAGAATTAATGTTATTTTCGCAGGCCCGTCGCCACAGTGATGGCGCGGGAACCACGTAAAGAAAGGAGAATTTACTGTTATGGCAATGACAGACCCAATAGCAGATATGCTGACAAGAATCAGAAATGCCAACACAGCAGGACACGCAAGTGTTGAGATTCCGGCTTCAAAGATGAAGAAGTCAATCGCTGAGATTCTTCTCAACGAGGGATTCATCGCTGGATATGAGGTAGTTTCTGACAACACACAGGGTACTATCAAGGTAGATCTCAAGTATGGTCCAAATAAGGAAAAGACGATCTACGGAATTAAGAAGATTTCAAAGCCAGGTCTGAGAGTTTATGCAAAGGCTGATGCAGTACCAAAGGTACTCGGAGGTCTTGGTATCGCAATCCTGTCAACATCAAAGGGTGTTATCACAGACAAGGAAGCACGTAAGCTCAACGTAGGTGGCGAAGTTATTTGTTACGTATGGTAGGAGGTATTAATCAATGTCAAGAATAGGCGTTAGACCAATTGCTATCCCTGCCGGCGTAGAGGTAACGGTAGAAGATGGCAACATCATCAAGGTAAAAGGCCCTAAGGGCGAGCTTTCAGCACCAGTAGCTGCAAGCCTCACAGTTAAGGTTGAGGACGGCACTCTGACTGTTGAGAGACCAGACGATGCAAGACAGAACAGAGCACAGCACGGTCTTGCAAGAACACTTATCAACAACATGGTTGAGGGTGTAACAAACGGATATGAAAGAAAGCTTGTTATCAACGGTGTTGGTTATTCAGCTGCAAAGCAGGGCAATACACTGACACTCAAGCTGGGATACTCCCATCCAATCAACTTAGTTGATCCAGACGGCATCACTACTGAGGTTCCTGATGCAACAACTGTAATCGTAAAGGGTATCGACAAGGCTCTCGTAGGCAACTATGCTGCTAACATCAGAGCTTGGAGAGCACCAGAGCCATACAAGGGCAAGGGTGTACTTTACGCAGGTGAAGTTGTTCGCAAGAAGGAAGGTAAGAGCGGCGCTAAGTAGAAAGGAGTATAGAAAATGGCAACAAGCAGAAATGAAAGAAGACTCAAGAGACATGCAAGAGTCAGAAAGAACGTTTTCGGAACTCCTGAGAAGCCAAGAATGTGCGTTTACAGATCCAACAAGAACATTTCAGTTCAGATTATTGACGATGTTAACGGCAATACTATTTGCTCAGCATCATCACTTGATAAGGAGCTGAAGGCTCAGATCGCTAACGGCGGCAACAAGGAAGCTGCTAAGCAGGTTGGACAGGCAATTGGAGAGAGAGCTATCGCTAAGGGCATCAAGCAGGTTGCATTTGATAGAGGAGGATACCTTTATCACGGTAGAGTTAAGGAACTCGCTGACGGTGCACGCGAAGCTGGACTGGAATTCTAATGGGAGGATACAGAATGCGTACAAAAATTGATGCATCCAAGCTTGAGCTTACAGAGACAATCGTAGACATCAGACGTGTATCTAAGACTGTTAAGGGCGGAAGAAACATGAGATTCTCCGTTACAGTAGTAGTAGGTGACGGTGAGGGTCACGTAGGAATGGGTCTTGGTAAGTCCATCGAAATTCCTGAGGCTGTAAGAAAAGCTACAGAGGATGCTAAGAAGAAGTTAATCTATGTTCCTACTGTCGGAACAACAGTTCCTCACGAGACAGTTGGAGTATTCGGAGCTGGAAAGGTTCTCATCATGCCTTCACAGAAGGGTACTGGAGTTATCGCAGGTTCATCAGTACGTACAGTACTTGAGGCTGCAGGTATCAAGGACGTAAGAGCTAAGAACCTTGGAACAAGTAATACTGGTAACATGGCAAGAGCAACTATGGAGGGTCTTAAGAACCTCACAACTGTAGAGGAAGTTGCTAAGCGTCGTGGTAAGACACCAGAAGAAATCATGGGATAGGAGGCAGACAATGGCAAAGTTAAAGATTACTTTAGTAAAGAGCCCAATTGCTTGCCAGCCTAAGCAGAGGAAGACTGTAGAAGCACTTGGACTGAGAAAGTTACATCATTCAGTTGAGCTTGCTGATAGCCCTGCAACACGCGGTGCTATCGCTAAGGTTTCACATCTTCTTAAGGTTGAGGAGGTGTAACTAATGAGACTTCACGAACTTAAGGCACCAGAAGGTGCAACAAAAGCTCCTAAGAGAATCGGTCGTGGACAGAGTACTGGCCAGGGAACAACAGCCGGAAGAGGTATGAATGGTCAGAAGTCAAGAAGCGGCGGCGGAGTAAGACTCGGTTTTGTGGGTGGACAGATGCCACTCTACAGAAGACTTCCTAAGAGAGGCTTCACTAACCACTGGGCAACAGAGTACAACGAGATCAACGTAAAGGATCTTAACAAGTTTGAGGATGGCGCTGTAGTAGACGTTGAGGCAATGGTTGCTGCAGGACTCGTTAAGCAGGTTAAGGACGGCGTAAAGGTTCTCGGTAATGGCGAGCTTGAGAAGAAGCTCACAGTAAAGGCTGCAAAGTTCAGCAAGAGCGCTGCTGAGAAGATTGAGAAGGCAGGCGGAAAGGCAGAGGTTATCTAGTATGGAAATGCTGAGGACAATCTCAAGAGCTTGGAAGGTTCCGGAGATCAGATCAAAGATGATCTTCACTCTCCTGATGCTGATTGTATTCAGAATCGGTTCAAATATTCCTGTTCCAGGAATAGACAGAACTTATCTCACACAGATGTTCTCAGAAGAAACAGGACTGCTTGACTTGTTTGACCTGTTTTCAGGCGGTGCTTTCAGCAATTTCACAATATTTGCTCTGAGCATCACCCCATATGTAACCGCGTCGATTATAGTGCAGTTGCTGACAATTGCATTCCCATACTTCGAGCGTCTATCCAAAGAAGGAACAGAAGGACGTAAGAAGATGGCATCAATCACACGATATATGACCGTATGCCTGGGACTTATCCAGGCAATCGGTCTTACCGTAGGCCTCTTCAGAAAGGCGATTGTCGACCAGAGTGCATTCAATATGATAGTAATCATTTTCGTACTCACAGCCGGCACAGCTTTCCTTATGTGGCTTGGCGAAAAGATTAATGAGTTCGGTGTAGGTAACGGAATCTCACTGATCATCTTCGCAGGTATCGTGGCAAGAATTCCATCCGCAGTAAGAGGTATTGCGGTTCAGGTAAAAGATGGATCAATCTCCTTTGTATCTGTAATTGTCCTCCTCATTGCGATTGTGCTCGTTACAATGGCAATTATTGAGGTACAGCAGGGTGTACGTAAAGTTCCTGTACAGTATGCAAAGAGAGTTGTTGGAAGAAAGATGTACGGCGGATCATCCTCTCATATTCCTATGAAGGTTAATCAGGCCGGAGTAATTCCAATCATTTTCTCCATCTCACTCCTGCAGTTCCCTCTTACAATTACATATTTCTGCCCTAATTCAGGATTTGCAGATATTATGAGTAAATATCTGTCTCCATCAGGTAATCCGGGAGTATGGGTATATTCAGTTCTGAATATTCTCCTCACACTCTTCTTTACCTACTTCTACACACAGATAACCTTTAAGGTTGATGATGTAGCAGATAATATGAGACAGAGCGGGGGTTTTGTTCCTGGTATCAGACCGGGTGTGGCTACAGTGGAATATCTGAGCAAAATTATGAATAGACTCTGCCTTGTTGGAGGACTTTTCCTTGCGGCAGTAGCAACTATTCCTACAATGGTCGGCGTATTTACACCATTCAATCTGTCATTTGGAGGAACTTCAATTCTGATTGCAGTAGGTGTTGCGCTTGACACAGTACAGCAGCTGGAGAATCAGATGCTCAACAGAAACTACGAGGGCTTCCTCAAGTAAGGCGAAGCTGAGTCGTAGCGGGCATAAGATAACAGCTTTTACAAAAGGAGAATTAATACAATGTTAAGAGCAGTATTATTAGGACCTCCGGGTGCCGGAAAAGGCACTCAGGCTGTAAAAATAGTAGAGAAATATGATGTACCTCATATTTCAACAGGAGATATCTTCCGTAAGAACATCAAGGAAGGAACTGAGCTTGGCAAGAAGGCGCAGGAGTATATGAATGCAGGACAGCTTGTGCCTGATGAACTCGTTGTTGATCTTGTTAAGGACAGACTCCTCCAGGATGATTGTGCAAAGGGCTTCCTTCTTGACGGATTCCCAAGAACAATTTTCCAGGCAGAGCAGCTCGATAAGTTCCTTGAGGAGAACAACCAGAAGATGGACATCGTTCTTAACTTTAACGTTAGCAACGAGACACTGATGGCAAGACTTACTGGAAGAAGAGTCTGCAAGGGCTGCGGAGCAAGCTACCATGTTATCAATATTCCTCCTAAGCAGGAAGGAATCTGCGATATCTGCGGCGGCGAGCTTGAGCAGAGAAAAGACGATAACGAAGAGACTGCAGCAAACAGAATCAGCGTTTATGAAGAGCAGACAGCTCCATTAATCGGATACTATAAAGAGACAGGTGTTCTCGCTGACTTTGATGGTGAGATGCCACTTGATGATCTCTTCGAGAAGATTGTAGAAGCAATTGGAGAATAGTAATGATTATTATTAAATCTCGGAGGGAAATCGACCTGATGAGAGAGCCTTGCAAGATTACTTCAGAGATTCTGAGAGATCTTGAGGACATCATCAAGCCGGGAATAACCACAGCGTCAATCAATGACTATGTGGAGAAAAGAATCGCTCATTACAAAATGAGCCCAACATTCAAGGGCTACGGAGGTTTTCCGGCTGGTGCGTGCATTTCCGTCAATGAGGAAATAGTGCATGGCTTCCCATCGAAGAGAATTCTTCAGGAGGGAGACATTGTAAGCATTGATACCGGAGCGACTTATAAGGGTTACACAAGTGACGCTGCAAGAACGTATGCGGTAGGCGAGATCAGCGCAGAAGCGCAGAAGCTCATCGATGTGACAAAAGAAAGTTTCTTCAGAGGAATAAAGCACGCAGTTGCAGGTAACAGACTCCATGATATCGGTCATGCGATACAGGAGTACGCCGAGTCTAACGGTATGGGAGTTATAAGAGACTATACAGGACACGGTGTGGGAAGAAGCCTGCATGAAGATCCGATGGTTCCTAACTACGGAACTGCCGGAACCGGAGTTAAACTTAAAGCCGGAATGACATTGGCTATTGAGCCTATGCTGGCACTTGGCACATATGAGTGCAAAGTGCTCTCAAATGACTGGACAGTTGTAACACTTGACGGCAAGCTTGCGGCACACTATGAGAATACAATAGTGGTAACCGACGGTGAGCCTGAAATATTGACTTTATAAGGAGCTGCATATATGGCTAAAGAAAAAGGCATTGAAGTAGTCGGCACAGTAGTAGATGCACTTCCAAATGCGAACTTCAAGGTAAAGCTTGATAACGGATTTGAGGTCCTTGCTACTATTTCAGGAAAGATCAGAATGAACTATATTCGTATCCTTCCTGGTGACAAGGTTAAGGTTGAACTTTCTCCTTACGATCTGACTAAGGGCCGTATCACATGGAGAGAGAAATAGTTACTACAGAAGGTCGGAGCGATTCCGAAGCCAGCTGAGATTTTAGTAATTAGGAGGAAACAAGATGAAGGTTAGAGCATCAGTTAAGCCGATGTGTGATAAGTGCAAAGTTATCAAGAGACACGGCAGAGTAATGGTTATCTGTGAGAACCCTAAGCACAAGCAGAGACAGGGATAAAAAAACTCTTGCAATTAACCAAATAATTTGCGATAATTAAACGAATGCGCGGCGAATATTACTTCGTCGCGCTATGTTGCGTTTTTCAAACCGGGTAGATGACGCATGATTATCTAATGTAACCCCTGTCTATATCGCCCCCGGATCGGCGACGGAAGATGGGAAAGGAGGAAGAAATGGCAAGAATTGCCGGAGTTGACCTTCCTAGAGATAAGAGAATCGAAATGGGTCTCACTTATATCTATGGAATTGGTCTCAAGACATCCAAGGACGTCCTCGCTAAGGCTGGAGTAGATCCTGACATCAGAGTTAGAGATCTCACAGAGGAGGATGCAGGAAAGATCAGAAGAGTTATCGAGAATGATCTGATCGTAGAGGGAGATCTCAGAAGAGAAGTTTCTCTTAACATTAAGAGACTCATGGAGATCGGAAGCTACAGAGGAATCAGACACAGAAGAGGTCTGCCTGTAAGAGGACAGAAGACAAAGACTAACGCAAGAACTCGTAAGGGTCCAAAGCGCTTAGCAGGAAAGAAAAAGTAAGGGAGGAGGTATAGAACATGGCAGCTACAAAGAAAAATGTTAGAAGAAAAAAGAGAGAACGTAAGCACGTTGAAAGAGGCCAGGCTCATATCCAATCCACCTTTAACAACACACTGATTACTCTGACCGATATGGACGGAAACGCTCTTAGCTGGTCAAGTGCAGGATCAAATGGTTTCAGAGGTTCAAGAAAGAGCACACCATTCGCTGCTGCAAGTGCTGCAGAGGTTGCTGCTAAGGCAGCAATGGAGCACGGTCTTAAGACTGTAGAGGTATATGTAAAGGGTCCTGGTTCCGGTAGAGAGTCTGCTATCAGAGCACTTCAGACAGCAGGTCTTACTGTAACAATGATTAAGGATATTACACCAATCCCTCACAATGGTTGCAGACCACCTAAGAAGAGAAGAGTCTAATCGGAAGGAGGATAATAACACATGGCAAAAAATAGAGAACCAGTACTCAAGAGAGCTAGAGCTCTCGGCATTGAGCCAGCGTACATGGGATATAACAAGAAATCAAACAGACACCCAGCACAGAGCCGTAAGAAGAAGTCTGAGTATGGTATTCAGCTGAATGAGAAGCAGAAGGTTAAGTTCCTCTATGGACTCCAGGAGACTCAGTTCAGAAACACATATGAGAAGGCTTCAAAGAGAGCCGGTTCTGCCGGTGAGAATCTGCTCATCATGCTTGAGAGCAGATTCGACAACGTAGTATTCAGAATGGGCTTTGCAGCAACAAGAAGAGAAGCTAGACAGCTCGTTAACCACGGACACTTCCTCGTTAACGGCAAGAAGGCTAACATTCCTTCAATGGAGCTTAAGGCTGGAGACGTTGTTACTGTAAAGCAGAAGTCACAGTCATCCCCTAAGTTCAAGGAACTTAAGGATATGATTATCACTACTCCTGAGTGGATTGATCTCAACATGGATAAGTTTGAGGGCAAGATTCTCAGAACACCTGTACGTTCAGACGTTGACCTTCCTATTGAGGAGCACTACATCGTAGAGTTCTACTCCAGATAATAACAATAGGATTAAACTAATTCGAATAAGGTTAGTTAAAGGTTCGTTTGTTATTTAAATAGGAGGAAGAGATGATCGAGATTATTAAGCCTACAATTACTAAGGAAATCGATGAAAGCGGACACTATGGAAAGTTCGTTATCGAGCCTCTTGAAAGAGGATATGGTACAACACTCGGTAACTGCATGAGAAGAATTCTCCTCAGCTCACTTCCTGGTGCTGCAATCACAACCGTAAAGATTGATGGAATTCTTCACGAGTTTTCAACAATCCCGGGTGTTACAGAAGATGTTACTGAGATCATTCTTAACCTCAAGAGACTCGCTGTTAAGATTAACGGAGATGAGGATAAGAGAGCAATTATCAATGCTGTAGGTCCTAAGGAAGTTACAGCAGCAGATATCATCGTAGATGCTGATACTGAGATTTTCAATCCAGACCTTCACATTGCCACACTTGCTGACAATGCGACACTGGTTATGGAGATGAACATTGCAACAGGTAAGGGTTATGTTCCTGCTGAGATGAACAAGGACGAGAACACACCTATCGCAACAATTCCAATCGACTCAATTTTCACACCTGTTAAGAAGGTTAACTTCACAGTTGAGAATACAAGAGTTGGTCAGGTAACTGACTATGACAGACTCGTTCTGGAAATCTGGACTGACGGTTCAATCGCACCAGCAGAGGGAATGTCAATTGGAGCAAAGATTATCCAGGAGCATCTTGATCTCTTCATCGGACTCGGTTCCGACGTTAACGAGATGAAATTCATGATTGAGAAGGACGAAGACCGTAAGGAGAAGGCTCTTGTTATGGCGATCGAGGAACTCGAGCTTTCAGTTCGTTCATTCAACTGCTTGAAGAGAGCAGGAATCAACACAGTAGAAGAGCTCACTCAGCGCACTGAGGATGAAATGATGAAAGTCAGAAACCTCGGTCTCAAGTCGCTGGTTGAGGTAAAGAACAAGCTGGCTGAACTGGGACTTTCCCTCAAAGCCAGTGAGGATAATTAATCGAAAGGAGTAGATTGATGAAGGGTTATAGAAAGCTGGGCAGAAACACTGCACACAGAAAATCCATGCTTAGAAACCTGGTAACCGATCTCTTCAGAGAGGGTAGAATTACAACAACAGAGTGCAGAGCTAAGGAAGCTAAGCGTATCGCAGAGAAGATGATCACACTCGCTAAGAGAGGTGACCTCCACGCTAGAAGACAGGTTCTTGCATTTATCTTCGACGAGGATGTTGTAACAAAGCTTTTCGAGGAGATTGCTCCACAGTACGCAGAGCGTAACGGTGGTTACACAAGAATTCTGAAGCTTGGACCAAGACAGGGAGACAACGCAGAGGCAGTATTCCTTGAGCTTGTATAATAGTTCAAATCATAAAGTGCGAAGCGCAAGCTTCGCACTTTTTTTATGTGGGAAGTTGTGTTATAATAACCCTTGCCTTTAGACGGCTTGCAGTACGTAGGGGTCCTGCGCAATAGGGTGCCGTGAACCTTGTCAGGTCCGAGAGGAAGCAGCAATAAGCGGTTAACTCTATGTGTTGCAGATAAGCCTCTACGTGCTGCAAACCGCCTAGGGGTTTTTTCATTAGGAAAGAAAAGGAGGAGAACAGGATGCAGCTGGCATTATATAGAGCTGAGAGACCAGAAGTTTTCGAAGATATAATCGGACAGAAGCAGATTGTTCGAATTCTTCAGAATCAGATACAGAGTGGAACAGTGAGCCAGGCATATCTGTTTACAGGTACACATGGTACAGGTAAGACAAGTACAGCCAGAATTCTGGCGAAGGCTGTCAACTGTATTGGAAGTGGCAAGCTCCCTTGTGGAGAGTGCGAGAACTGCAGGGCAATCAAAGAGGGAAGATTCGTCGATGTTATAGAACTGGATGCAGCATCCAACAATAAGGTCGATGACCTGAGAGCGATTATTGATCTTATCAAGTATCCGCCAACAATCGGCAAGTACAAGGTTGTAATTATCGATGAGGTACATATGCTGACTACCGGAGCGGAGAACGCTTTTCTCAAAACCCTCGAAGAACCACCGGAATACGTGATTTTTATCCTTGCAACAACAGACCCGCAGAAGGTCAAAGCAACGATAAGATCAAGATGTATGCAGCTCAACTTCAAGAGAGTGTCCGAAGAGGAACTCGTAGAGGGAATGCATAGAATTTGTGCGAAAAACGGAGTTGAGGTGACCAGAGAGGCACTCGGCACAATCGCACAGAAGGCAGATGGCTCGGTAAGAGATGCGCTGACAATTCTCGAGCAGTGCATGGCTGCCGGAGACAAATACATCGACAAAGCACTTGTGCTCGAATACCTTGGATGCGCCGGAGAGGATTTTTACCTCGAACTGACTGAGGCTGTGACAAGCGGCAATCTCGGACAGGTGCTCACAGATATTGACGAGATTATCAGAGAAGGCAAGGATGCAAAGGTCATTCTTAAGGACTGGCTTGAGCACTATCGCAATCTGATGATAAGCAAGTACGTGGACAAGGCTGAGAAGATTATCAATGCGTCCGAAGAGAATATCGAGAGAATGAGGGCGCAGGCTAAGGGCATGGATATCTCTCAGATTGAAAGAGCTATCCGACTTATCAGCGAATATATCAACTTGGGCAGATACTCTGACAGACCGAGAATTCTGCTTGAGACTGCGGCTGTAAGACTGGTTGGAGGAGATGCAGAGATGACGATTCCGGCACCAAGACCAAGAGCAGCGGCAATCAGCAGAGAGGCGCAATCCAGACCTGAGGAGAGATCGCATAGACCAGTTCGACGCGAAGAGAGACATCAGCGTGTAGAGACGATACAGCAGAGACCTGCACCTGTACAGGAAGAGTCGCCTATTGAGATGTTTGCGGCACCGGTTCAGAGTCCGGAGGATCTTGAGGCGGACATGCAGCTTGCAAAAGCAACTGCGGGCTCAGGAGATGCACAGGCAATGTGGGACAGAATCTGCAGTACGCTTGAGAAAGCGCAGACAAGCTATAGCATGGTCAGACGTTTTACACAGGCAAAAGGTTTCGAGAATGATGAACTGCTTGTAATCGTCAAGAAGAACAAGTTTGAGATGGTTAAGAATATGTCTGATGATATAGACAGGGCTGCAAAGCACCTGTATGGCAGCAGAACGAGAGTGTCTATGGTGTCGGGAGAGATTGACCGCAGCAGAAACCAGAAGCCGGCTCAGAGTATGGCTCCGGTAGTAGGAAGAGAAGAGGATATGCCTGTTTTCGAGGAACCGCCGGCACCTACACCACAGGAATATGAGCAGATTGAAGCAGAAGCTGAACAGTTTGACGTGCTGATGAGCAACCTGGAAGAAGCATTCGGCATGGAGATAAGCGTAACAGAGGGAATAAACGAATAATTTACATTTATAAAGGAAGGTATACAGATATGGGAAAAGGAATGAAAGCGGGCAAGCTTCCTAAGCAGAAGCAGCCGGATATTCAGAAGCAGCTCAGACAGGCTATGCAGATGCAGAACGAGATGGAGAAGGTTCAGGCAGAGCTTGTAGAGAAGGAGACAACAACTACTGCAGGCGGCGGTGCTGTAGAGGTTACAGTTAACGGCGCTAAGGAGATTACAAAACTCGTAATCGATAAGGACGTTGTAGATCCAGATGATGTTGAGATGCTCCAGGATCTCATTATGGCCGCTGTAAACGAGGGCATGAGACAGATGGATGCAATTGCTGAGGAAGAGATGAGCAAGGTAACAGGCGGTCTCGGCGCTATGGGCGGTCTCGGCGGATTCGGATTCTAGAATATCTGATAAGGTAGAGAAGTGAGACAGTATCCAAGACCTCTTAACAAGTTAATAAATGAGTTGTCCAAGCTCCCAGGAATCGGAGGCAAGACGGCACAGAGACTTGCTTTTCATATTCTGTCGCTTTCAGATAAAGAGGCTCAGAATCTTGCAGAGTCAATAATGTATGCTAAGCAGAACCTGCACTACTGTTCAGTCTGCGGCAATCTTACAGACAGCGACCCTTGTTCCGTGTGCACGGATAAAAGCAGAGACGGCAAGGTAATCTGTGTTGTTGAGACACCGCAGGACGTTCTTGCGATGGAAAGAATCAGGGAGTTCAACGGGCAGTATCACGTGCTTCATGGTGCGATTTCACCGGTGGAGGGCATTGGCCCTAACGATATCAACCTCAAGTCACTGATTGTGAGACTTCAGAATAATCCGGACGTTGAGGAGGTAATAATCGCAACCAATCCTAATATTGAAGGCGAGGCAACGGCGATGTATATCTCAAGACTGCTGAAACCGACAGGAATCAGAGTGACAAGAATTGCACATGGAATTCCGGTTGGAGGCGACCTCGAATATGCGGATGAAGTAACGCTGCTCAAGGCTGTTGAAGGTCGAAGAGAAATATAGGCAAAAGCAAAACCCGACATGCGTCGGGTTTTGTCGTATATGTGTTAAGTTGCGACTATTCGGGAAGCTTGGTTACATCGACCCATGCTTCTGCGTTTGAATACTTGAAAAGCTCGTCGAGCGTAAGCTCGATTGCACTGTTCGATGAACCGCAGGCAGGGAAAACTGTCTCGAATCTTTTCATTGATTCGTCGCAGTAGATGGAGATGTTCTCATTCTGAATATCGAAGGCACATACGCCGCCTACTGCATATCCAGTAAACTCAAGTGCCTCTTCATGTGATAGGAAACTTCCTTTCTCGCCGAAGGTTGCTTTGTATTTCTTGTTATCTACGCGCGCATCGCCTGCCATCTGAATGAGATTGCAACCGCCATCCTTGCGCTTGAAAGAGATGGTTTTACAGATGCGAGCACCCTCGACACCAACTGCCTCGGCTGCGAGATCAACTGTTGCGCTTGATACATCAAACTCCATTACACGGTCTTCCATACCGTATTGAGCGAAAAAATTCTTTACTCTTTCTACTGACATTTGCTCTATTCCTTTCAATATTTGGTGCGTGTGTTATTATACCACAAAAAAGAATAGATGAAGAGGGCGCAGTTCCTTAAAATTTGTGAAATCGTACAAAATCAAAATATTTTTTATTGGTACTTGCACAAATAATATTTTTTGTGTATAATGAACAAACCAAAAGAAAAATTATGTTTTATTACACTAAGCTTAGTTCTAACAAACGATGAAGGACGAACAGACTTAAGAAAAGGAGATTATAACAATGGGTAAGAAGACAGAAGGAAGAGAATCCTGGGGCAGCAGCTTCGGGTTTCTGATGGCTGCCATAGGATCGGCAGTCGGACTGGGTAATTTATGGGGCTTCCCGTATAAGATGGGAGCAAATGGAGGATTTGCATTCCTTATCCTCTATCTGGTACTTGTAGTATTTGCCGGATATATTCTTGTAATGACAGAGCTCGCACTTGGTAGAGCAACCGGCAAATCAATCATTCCTGCTTACAGAGTAGCAACAGACGGAAAGATGACATTTGTTGGAGTATTCTCTGCACTTGCACCTTTCTTCATCCTCGGATTCTACTGCTACCTCGGTGGATACGCTGTTAAGTACATGCTTGCTAACCTTGGCGATGTATTCAACGCAGCATTCGGCGTTGGCGGAGTTGACGGAACAACATTCTTCATTAACCTTTACGAGAATCAGGGTCAGTCAGCTATATTCACAGCAATCTTTATGCTTGCTACAATTTTCATCGTAAGCCTTGGAGTTGGAAACGGTATCGAGAAGTTCAACAAGGTTGCTATGCCTGGTCTTTTCATTCTTCTTCTCATTGTAGTTGTCAGAAGCTGCACACTTCCTGGGGCAGGTGCTGGAATCTCATTCATGCTCAAGCCTGACTTCAGCGTATTTGCGGGTTCAGGATGGGTTCATGTACTCGCTTCTGCCGGTGGACAGATGTTCTTCTCTGTATCCCTCGGTATGGGTATCCTGGTAACTTATGGTTCATATATGCAGAAAGATGAAGATCTCTCAAGAAGTGGTCTGCTCATCCCTCTGGCTGATACAGTAATCGCACTTCTGGCTGGACTCGCTATCATGCCTGCAGTATTCGCATTCGGCATGGAGCCAGGTGCAGGTCCTGGACTTCTGTTCATGACTCTCCAGAACGTATTTAACAGCATGGGAGCAGCTGGTCCAATCTTCGGATTCCTCTTCTACCTGCTCGTAACACTCGCTGCTCTGACATCATCAATGTCAGTACTTGAGGCTATCATCGGCTCATTCATCGACAGCGGACTTGACAGCGGTAAGGGTAACCAGAGAAAGAAAATCGCATGGATCGCAGGAGCTCTGACATTCATCGAGGGCATGATCGTTGCTTTTGACGGACTCGGAACATACCTCCCTCCAATGTTCGGAAGATTCTGCTGGCTTGACGGATTTGACCTCCTCGCTGAGGGTATCCTGATGCCTGTTGCAGCATTCTGCACAGTAGTATACTTCGGATGGGTTAAGAAGGGTTACCTCCAGGATGAGATCAGAAGCAGCTCAAAGTTCGGTTCAGAAGGTTTCTATACATTCTGCCTGAGATTCATCGCTCCAGTATTCTGCTTCTTCATCCTTCTCGGACAGATTGATTCATTCTTCGGATTTGGCTGGTTCTAAGAGAGACGAAGCGAAGAACAACCTCTGGTGACAGAGACTTGAAACAAAATACATACAGCATCGTCTGAATGCTGATATCCAGTAAGGATTTTTGAAAAAAGTGCAATCCCTTAATCGGGGTTGCACCTTTTGTTTTTTTTAACTGTTGGTGGCCGTTAACATCAGCACATTGAAAATTTGTACTATTTGTGATACAACATAAGCGCTACAAGTTTGTAGCAGTTTGTGATTTTCATCGTGTAAATTGGTAAACGAATAGAATTAGCAGGATAAAGAAGGAATGAAAAAGAGACTTTGGCTTGGCTTTCTGGTATTCGCTATGGTACTTGCTTTCATACCAGGTATGAGTAATGAAGTGTCAGCAGCGGAGCCGGTCAAGTATACTGAGTGTACTTGGGATGGCGAAAAGATTATCGAAAACGAAAATGAATGTGTGGATTACATCGTAGTTGACGAAGGAACCGCAAGATTAGAAAAAAACCAATGGTACGTTGTCGATGCGAAAGTATTGATCAATGATGTAATTACCGTTACAGGCGAGGCAAATCTCATAATCAAAGATGACTGTACTCTGAACGCAACTAAGGGTATCGTCGTTAATGAAGGAGACAGCTTGAATATCTTCGGCCAAAATGCCGGCAGCGGTTTGCTTACAGCGAGCGGCTCCGCACAAAATGCTGGTATCGGCGGCGATTATTTGCACAACGGTGGTAACGTCAATATCTATGGAGCTTCAGTGAATGCAAGCGGATACATTGGCAGCGGCGGTTACGGTGGAGCAGCAGGTATCGGTGGCGGTAATCTTGGCGGCGGCGGTAATATCGCCGTCTATGGCGGTACAGTAACGGCCAGCGGCGGCGGCAGCGCAGCGGGTATCGGTGGCGGCAACCAGGGTAATGGCGGTAAAATCACTATCTACGGTGGCACGATTACGGCAAACGGTGGAGACAAGGGCGCAGGCGTTGGCGGCGGTTGGAAGCATGACGGCGGCAATTTTACCATTTTCGGCGGCGAGCTTTCTGCAACGGGTGGACAGAACAGTGCAGCTATCGGCGGCGGCTATGAGGGTGACGGCGGTATTGTCACTATTCGTGGCGGGAGCGTTACAGCAATCAGCGGCGGCCAGGGCAGAGCTATTGGTGCAGGTTTCAGTGGTTCATCGGACGGAACTGTTGATGTGGCAAAGAAAATGCAGATCAAGGGCGGTGAGAATGCTGACAGTTCAGAAACAATTTCAGAAGTTGGTTCAGAGAAATATCTTAGTGTAAGCGAGAACACATCGCTTTATCAGATCAAATACATAAACCGCTATCTGGACAAGGACAGCGGCAGGGTAGTCGAAGAAGAACAATCACTCATGCCTGGTGACTATACCTTGGTCACAGGCGATACAACAGAGCTGGAAGAAGGCTGGTATGTTGTAACAGGAGACATCACGAACAGCAAGCGACTTTGGATCTACGGTGATGTTAAGCTGATTCTTTGCGATGGTGCAAAGCTGGAAGCCGTAAACAGCATTATTGTAAAATCAATGCCTGCTGAAGACTCCGCGGAGAACAGTCTGACCATTTACGGGCAGGCAAATGACAGCGGAGAACTGATTGTAAGCTGTTCAGACTACTCCCGAGAGGCTGCTATCGGCAGCATGGGAGGTGAAAACAGCGGCAATATTACAATCAACGGAGGCACTGTTACAGCTGAAAGCCTCTACGGTGCAGGCATCGGCGGAGGCAATAAGGGGAATGGCAGCGTTACAATCAATGGCGGTACTGTAACAGCAATGAGCTCCTTCGGTGCGGGAATCGGCGGAGGCAACGAGGGAAACGGCAGTGTCACAATCAATGGCGGCAGCATTACGGCAAAGAGCACCTATGGTGCAGGCGTTGGCAATGGGGATGGAGGCAGCGGCAGTACCATCACTCTCGGCAAAGGGGTTGCCTTCGGCGCAGGTACTGATAAAGACAATATCACTGAGTGGAAGTCCATTGATAATGTTCAAAAGTATAAATATTTCCAAAGCCCATATGTGGTGCCGCACACTCACAGCTGGTCTTCTGACTGGACGTACGATGATGCTGGCCACTGGCATGCATGCACTGCCGCTAACTGTAGCATCACGGATTACAGCAGCTGCGGCGAAAGCGGTGCGGCTTATGCTGAACACAGCTATAAAAATTACATATGCGTCTGTGGTGCAGTGGATCTGACAGGTGCAAAAGAAGATGCGCTTGGCGCAGTTGCGGCGGCAAAGAGGGCAGCGGTTTCAGATGAAGCCAAGGCCGTTTCCACGGAAGACATCGATGCAGCAACAAATCTCGATGACGTAGCAGCTGCAAAGACAGCGGCACTTGAAGCAATTGAAAAAGCAGAAAAGGAGCTTGCAGATGCTCAGGCAGCCGCTAAGAAAGCTATTGAAGATATCGTCTCTGTGGACGCTTCAGATGGGATGAAAGCAATCGTCAGAGAAGCAATCGAAAAAATCATGCAGACGGGTAATGCAGGCAATCTTGAACAGCTTATCAAAGAATATCGCGTAAAGCTCGACGTGCAGGAGGATAAAGAAGCCATGCGCGGAGTGTTGGAGTCAGATGAATACTCTGACGAGATGAAGGAGCTTGCGCAGGATGCGCTCGATGAACTTGATACTGTTAGAACATCACAAGAACTTACTGGTTTGTGGGATAAGTACAATCCAAGGATGCGTTTGCAGTTGGCAAAAGATGCTGCCCGCAAAGATGTTAAGGAACTTCTACCGGATAATGCTTCAGATGAGGTAAAGAAGATTGTCAGCGATGCCTGCGATGTGATTCAGACAGGCAATGATCCCAATGAGTTTGAGGGCGTTATAGAAGCAACACGTCAGACAATAGAAGCTCAAATTCAGAAGGAAAAAGAGCTGGCAAAGGCAAAGGCAGATGCCATATCTGAAATCAATGACGCAAAGACTGATGCAAGTGCTGCTGTTGCGGAAAAAGCAGTTGAAGATATCAATACAGCTACATCAGTTGAAGCTGTGAACAGCGTCAGGGAACAGGCACTGGCCGATATGGCAAAGGCAGACGTAGACCCGGATACGGAGGCAGACCCAGATACAGATGCAGAACCGGATGATGAAGTTGACACAGATGACACAGTTGATGCTTTTGAAGCAAAGGAAGATGCTAACTCAAAGCCTGCAGATCAAAGCAATCCGCAAACAGGTGAGAACAGCATAATCCATCTGTGGATATTGGTTTTCGCAGGCAGTGTGGCCGCTTTGTCAGCAGCTGCAATGCAAAGACGAAAGAGAAAGCACAATTAAATATTAAATCGACAGGATTCTAATGAGTATGAACCCTCCTTGCTGAGAAAATCGGCAGGGAGGGCCTTTTGCTGCTGTGATTCTTTTTGCCGAAAAAATTTACTATTTTACCTTGACTTTGGCGTCTGGTATTGGTATTATTCTTTTGTAACTTTAACACTTTAGCGCGTTAAAGCGTTAAAACGCAGAAAATACAGATTAGAAAAAGGGGAATAAGATAATGAAGAAGTTTATGTCAATCGTGCTCGCTGCAGTTATGGTAATGAGCGCAATGGTAGTTATGACATCATGCAGCGGCAATTCAGATGATATGGCTGCAGTTCAGGATAAGGGAACTCTGGTTGTAGGTATCACAGATTTCGCACCAATGGATTATAAGGATGACAACGGCGAGTGGATCGGATTCGATGCAGATATGGCAAAAGAATTTGCTAAGTCACTCGGAGTAGAGTGTGAGTTCGTAGAGATCGACTGGGACAACAAGGAGCTTGAGCTTGAGAACGGAAGCATCGATGTAGTATGGAACGGAATGACTCTTACGGATGCTGTTCAGGAAGCGATGGAGTGCTCAAACGCATACTGTGACAACGCACAGGTTGTAGTTGTTGACAAGTCAATGGCTGACAAGTGCAAGTCAATCGATGACGTTAAGGGTCTTAAGTTCGCAGTAGAGGCTGGTTCAGCTGGTGCTGATGCAGCTAAGGAGAACGAGTTTGATGCAACTGAGGTTCAGACTCAGGCTAACGCTGTAATGGAAGTTGCTTCAGGAAACTCACAGGCTTGCGTAATCGACAGCCTCATGGCTGGTGCTATGGTTGGTGAGGGAACATCATATCCTAACCTTGTATGCACACCTGTAACACTCACATCAGAGCAGTACGGTGCAGGATTCAGAAAGGGTTCAAACCTTGCAAGCGCACTCAATGACCTTATGGCTAAGCTCTATGAGGACGGAACAATGATGGAGATTGCTAAGAAGTACGGAGTGCAGAACGCACTCATCGAGCAGTAATAGCTGCAGAGATTGACATTAGACAATAGAATCTAATACAATTATAAGGCTGCGCAGGTTCGACAATCTGCGCAGCCTATATGTTGCATAAAGGAGTATAACAGAATGTTTGCTACAGTAATGACTTCGCTTACATTTGGTTTTGTGAAGAGTATAGAGATTTTCCTTCTCACTCTTCTCGGAGCACTGCCACTGGGACTGGTAATCTGCTTCGGATCAATGAGTAAGATTAAGCCTATCAAATATATAACAAAAGTATTTATCTGGATTATCAGAGGAACACCGCTGATGCTTCAGCTTATTATCGTATACTACGGACCTGGTCTGATTCTGGGATTCAATTTCTGGGGCATGGGCAATTCCGGAAGATTTATCGCGGTTATGGTTGCGTTCATCATCAACTATGCGTGCTATTTCTCAGAAATATACAGAGGTGGAATTGAAAGCATTCCTGAAGGTCAGTACGAGGCAGGACAGGTTCTCGGTCTGACCAAGAAGCAGATTTTCTTTAATATTGTGCTCCTTCAGGTTGTGAAGAGAATTCTTCCGCCACTCGGCAACGAGGTTATCACTCTTGTCAAAGACACATCTCTTGCAAGAGTTATCGCAGTCTATGAAGTAATCTGGGCAGGTCAGGCATTCATCAAGTCTGCCGGCATTATCTGGCCACTCTTCATGACAGCTGTTTTCTACCTCGTATTCTGTGCACTCGTTACATTCGCAATGGGAAAAATCGAGAGCAAGCTCGATTACTTCAAATAGGAGGATGCTATGTCAATACTGGAAGTAAAAGGAATTAAGAAATCCTTTGGCGCGACAAAAGTCCTCAAGGGTATAGATGTTACAGTTGAAGAGGGCGAGGTTCTCGCAATCATCGGACCTTCAGGCGGAGGTAAAACCACTCTGCTTCGATGCATTAATTTCCTCGAAATCGCGGACGAAGGTGTCATCTGCGTAAGAGAGAAAGAGATTTTTAACGGATCGGCACCAAAGATGAGCGACGACGAACTTAGAGAGAAGAGACTGTGCTTCGGAATGGTTTTCCAGCAGTTCAATCTTTTCCCTCAGTACACAGTGCTTGAGAATGTTACTCTCGCACCAAAGCTCCTTAAGAAATATCCTGAGGATGTAATTGAGGAAAAGGCAAAGTCACTTATTGCAAGAGTCGGCCTTTCTGAGAAAATGGACAATTATCCATGCGAGCTTTCAGGCGGTCAGCAGCAGAGAGTTGCTATCGCGCGTGCGCTGGCAATGGAGCCTGATATCCTGTGCTTTGACGAGCCTACATCATCACTTGACCCGGAGATTACCGGTGAGGTGCTTAAGGTAATGAAGAAACTCGCTGATGAGAACACAACAATGGTTGTTGTAACTCACGAGATGGGATTTGCCAAGGAGGTTGCTGATAAGGTTATTTTCATGGACGGCGGATATATCGTTGAACAGGGAACACCGGATGAAGTAATCGGTAATCCTCAGCAG
>JAZUII010000073.1:0-6998 GCA_045642105.1 Anaerovoracaceae bacterium
AATGCTTGAATCTTCTGCAACCGGAAGAGTGGAGTTGATGTAAATGTGATGACCGTCTTCAATGTGTTCAAGAATATCACCGAGGATATCGAGTTCTGCAAGAGGCTCGCCGCCGGTGAGAACTATATCGTTGTGCGGGAATATTCTGTTCAGAAGGTCGAGTGACTTATAACATCTGTCAAGGCTGAAACTTGAAGTGTCACGATACTCTTTCTTATTAACACAGAAGGGGCATGCATTATTACAATCATAAGGCACGAACATTGTAACTGTAGGGCCTGCTTTAATCATTTCTTTCATTATTCTTCTCTTTCTGGGGGAGTCTGCATACGCAGACTGCTAATAGTGTGTTAACAGAATTATAACATTAGAACAAATGTTTGTAAATAGAATGAAGGCTAGTTATTAAAGTAACGAAAAAGGCGGTACCGTCAGGTTCCGCCTTGATTTCTATCATATTATGATGTGCCTCAGATGCCTATGCTAAGAAGAAGATCACTGTATCTACGAGGAATACAGGAACGAGGTATCTGAGTGACCAGAACATATATCCGAAGAATGATGGCATCTTGATGCCGTTTTCCTCAGCAACTGACTTAACCATGAAGTTAGGTGCATTACCGATATATGTGTTAGCTCCCATGAATACAGCACCGCATGAGATAGCGAGAAGCATCTTTGCAGGGATTGCAACTGTTCCGATGAGAGTTGTAGTTGCCTTAAGTGACAGTGCAGTCTCGAAGAATACAAGGTATGTAGGTGTATTGTCGAGGAAGGATGAGAGTAAACCTGTCATCCAGAACATCTGCCAGTTCTGTGTGATTCCAAGATCGCTTCCTCTTGCTGAAAGGATGAGGAGAGCAGGAATCATTGTGATGAAGATACCGATGAAGAGAACTGCTACTTCCTCGATAGCTCCCCATGAGAAGTTGTTGTCTTCTCTTGTCTGCTTGCTTGTTGTCTTGAATGAGAGCAGTGCAGCGAGCAGGATGATTACCATCTCTACGATTGTTGCGTAGCTGCATACTACTTCATGCTCAACTCTGATTCCCTCGTTGAATACTGGAGCAATATTGCCGAGTGTTCCACTGAGGATTACGGCGCCAACGATGCATGCGATGAAAATAAAGTTGTGAGCACCTTCGATGCGAAGCGGCTGCTTAACATCGGAAATCTCAGGAATGCATCCGTCAGCAAGATCCTTCTTGTAAGCCTTGTTCTCAAGGAACCAGTAGATTACGAGAAGCAGCACCAGATTAATTGCAAGCACAGGTGCTGTGTGGAATGACCATGCGAATGGTACACCGTGAGTGAATCCCATGAAGAGAGGAGGATCTCCTACAGGTGTCAGACATCCACCGATATTTGATACCAGGAAGATGAAGAATACCATTGAGTGAACTTTTCTCTTTCTCCATGCGTTAGCTCTGATCATAGGTCTGATGAGAAGCATTGATGCTCCGGTTGTTCCAACCCAGCTGGCAAGAAGGGCACCGATGATAAGGATGCCGGCATTAACCTGAGGTGTTCCGGCAAGGTCACCCTTGACGCAGATGTTGCCTGATACACAGAAAAGGCCGAACAGCAGCACTATGAATGAAATGTAATCACCGAGAACGATTTCAAGAAGGTGATTGAAAGCGGTTGCCGGACCGTATCCGATTGCGAACGGAATGAGGAAAAGAAGTGACCACGCAATCACGAAATAGCCTCTTTTTTCTTCCCACCATTCAGCGTTGATAAGAGGACATACTGCGATAGACAACAGCATTCCCGCGAATGGGATACAGTACAATAATGATAGTGTTTGTCCTAAAGTTTCCATATTATCTCCTTGTCTTGCTAAACAATGTACTTTAATAATATCATTTTGCACTTGGATAAATCTATAATTTTGTAGAAAGTATTTATTTCTGCGTTATATAAGCTTCATCGGAGCATATATTAAGCAGCTTGTCGACGAGTCGGTAGGGCAGTCCGACGACATTGTCATAGTCTCCTTCGATGTGGTCTATATATCTGCCGAAGAGTCCCTGAATTGCGTAAGCACCGGCCTTATCGTAAGGTTCATCGGTGTCGAGGTATTCGTTAATCTCGCTGTCGCTAAGGTCTTTGCAGAAAACTTCTGTCGCTTCTGAATCAACATGCTCTGCTCCCGAATCCACATTGATAGCGGCAACACCTGTAGATACATAGTGGCAGTCGTTTCTGATTGCGGATATCATTCGAAAAGCATCTTCTCTGTCCTTGGGCTTGCCCATTATTTCATCCTTATATACGATGGTATCTGAAGCGATGATGATGTATCCGGCATACTCCGGATTGTTCTTGACTTTCTCATAACAGCTGCGTGCTTTGATTAGAGAAAGGTATTCAACAGCTTCTTTCATATCCATTCTGTGTGGCAGTGTCTCATCTGCATTTGCGGGAATCACAACGGGTTCAATGCCGTGCTCGCGCAATATCTGAAGCCTTCTCGGCGACTTGGATGCAAGTATAATTCCGGCTGTCATCTGTTCTCCTTTTTGTTGATTTTGTGTTGCACATATTCTATCATAACAAGGGAATTGACTTATGGTAAAAGAATGAAAAGTGCATCAAAAAACATTGGTTTTCGCACTTGACTTTCACTGCGATTATAAGTATAATTCTGTAGTCAAAGCAGAAGTTATCCGCTTCTCGCCTTATCGTCGAGGGATAGATGAGGCCACATACCATCTTGGTTTTGTCGCGGATACTTTTGTATCCGCTTTTTAATTAGTAGGAGGTTAGAGCTATTAGCAAGGATACACACCAGATTAATGAGGAGATCACCGCAAAGGAAGTCAGAGTTATTGATCAGAACGGTGAGATGCGCGGCATCATCAGCATTGATGAAGCACTGGATATCGCAAATGATGCAGGCCTCGACTTGGTGAATGTTTCACCGAATGCAGAGCCCCCTGTATGCAAGATCCTCGATTACGGAAAATTCCGTTACGAACTGCAGAAGAAGGATAAGCAGAACAAGAAGAACCAGAAAGTTACAGAGATTAAGGAAATCAGACTCAGCCCATCAATTGAGGACCATGATGTGCAGGTTAAAGCAAAGACTGCAATCAAGTTCCTTAAGGACGGTGACAAGCTGAAGGTAAGTCTTAGATTCAGAGGAAGAGAGCGTGACTTCGTTGACAAGGGATTCGAGGTTATGGCAAAGTTCGCTGAAGCTGTATCAGAGTATGGTGTAATTGAGAAGCAGCCAAAGATGGAGGGCAGAAGAATGAACATGTTCCTGGCCCCTAAGAAAGATAAATAAGTCAAGGAGGTTGACACAATGGCAAAGAACAAGATGAAGTCCCATAGAGGAGCTATGAAGCGTATGAAGCTCACAGGCTCAGGCAAGATTAAGAGAAACAAGGCATACAAGAGCCACATTCTTACAAAGAAGACTGCAAAGAGAAAGAGAGGCCTCAGAAAGGCTACAGTACTCACAAGAGCAGATCTGAAGCGTATGCTGAGATCAATGGCTAAGTAATTAGGAGGTAAGAAGAATGGCAAGAGTAAAGAAGGGCGTTAACGCTCACAAGAGACATAAGAAGGTCCTGAAGCAGGCTAAGGGATTCTACGGTAGAAAGAAGAATACATTCAGAGCTGCTAACACAGCTGTAATGAGAAGCCTGAGATCAGCTTACGTAGGTCGTAAGAACAAGAAGAGAGAATACAGAAGACTCTGGATTTCAAGAATCAGTGCCGGCGCAAGAGCTAACGGCATCAGCTACTCAAGACTTATGGACGGTCTTAAGAAGTCAGGAATCGAAATCAACAGAAAGATGCTCTCAGAGATGGCTATCTTTGATGCAGCAGGTTTTGCTGAGCTTTGCGAGACAGCAAAGAAGGCTGTAAAGTAATTCTGCATAATGAAATACTTCTTCAGTCACATCGGAATACTTTTTGTTGCGGCACTTGTTATTGCAGGTGTAGCGGTTTTCTGGCAGTACCTGCTTGAGACCAATGCCAGACTCAAGAGAGAAAGGGCAGAAGCACGCAAGAAGTCAAGAGATGAATAGGATGTAATTAAACCCGCAGTTCGCTGCGGGTTTTCTTATGCGACAAATGAAAACAGCACACATAAGTGTGCTGTTTTCCATGCGAAAATATTTAACTAAGAAAGAACAATCAAAAGAAAAAGGTATTTGCCGATAACTTCTATCGACATGTTCATAGTAGCATTGGAATGTGGAGAAATTGTAAAGACTTCTTGCTTCCTGTGTGTCGTTGATGTGGCAATTGTCAGGATACCAACTATTTGAAAAACACAATATACTGTGTTAATATCAACATGTATAACTATATTGCATATAAAGGAGCGATAATGCACAGCAGAATAAGATTTGCAACGGTTCTATGTGTCTGCACAATGATGCTGGTATCTCTATGTGCCTGCGGCTCAGTATCAATTCCGGATGACTATGATTATTCGGACCTGAGCGAATACATTGAGCTTGGTAAATATAAGGATCTTAAATATGAGAAATATGATACTGATGTGACTCAGAGCGAGGTCATGGAAGCTATATATTCGGAGCTCGATTCGAGTGCAGAGATGAAGAATCTCAAGTCAGGCACTGTCACTGAAGACAGTATCGCCGTTATAGATTATGACGGAAGATATAAGGGACAGCAGATTGACGGAGCGTATGCAGAAGGTGCAGAGATCGATATGAGCACCAACGACTATCTTCCGGATTTCATGGAAGGCATACTTGGAAGAAAGCTTGGCGAGACTTTCACTATGCAGGTGGTATTCCCTGAGAACTATGCGGATGAGTACGCCGGAAAGACAATTGATTTTACCGTTACCATCCACGGCATAAAGAAAAAGGTTACTCCGGAATACACTGACGAATATGTAAAGAATAATACAGAATACGACAACAAAGCTGATTATGAGAAGGCAGTTAGAAAGTCCCTTGAGAAAGCAAGAAAGAAGGAATCTGCCAAATCTGACAGACTCGAACTTTTCAACACGATTCTCGAGGACAGCAAGGTCATCAAGTATCCTGAGAAGGAATATCAGTCAAGATACGATAATATAGTAGCTACGTATAAGTCTCAGGCAGAAGACAATGATGTAAGCTTTGAGAAGTATATCGATGAGCAGCTCGGAGTTACTGAGAAAGAATTCTACGAGCAGGCTGAATCAGCTGCTAAGGATGCTGTAAAGCAGGAACTTGTTATGCATCAGATAGCAAGACTTGAGAACATTGATATTTCAAAGAAAGAATATACGGAGTATCTGGATAACCTGCTTGAAGAATCAGGATATTCTAAATCTGAATATAAGAAGCAGACAGGAATGTCAATCGAGGAATATGCTGAACAGAACAGTCTCTTCTCTTCATTCCTTTATGAAAAGGTAATGGACAAGGTGGAGAAATTCAGCAAAGCCAGATAAAACACATATATAATAAGCCATAGTAATTGCAGTGGAAGCGGAGGATGAAATATGAAGTGCCCATATTGCAACAACGAAGACACCAAAGTAGTAGATTCAAGACCTGTTGAGGATGGTCTTGCTACAAGAAGAAGAAGAGAGTGTGAGAAGTGCCACAAGCGTGTCACTACTTTTGAGAAAATTGAGAACTCACTCCTTGTTGTAGTCAAGAAAGACGGAAAGAGAGAAAGCTTTGACAAGAACAAGATTGTCAACGGTATCATGAAAGCGTGCCAGAAGACAAAAGTTACATACGAGAACGTTCTTGCAATTGCTGACAATATCGAGAGAGGCCTTAAGAATACGCTTGAGAAAGAGATCAACAGTGAGATGATCGGCGGTCTCATCATGGATGAACTCAAGAAGCTCGACAAGGTTGCATATGTGAGATTTGCGTCTGTATATCAGAACTTCCAGGATGTTGATACATTCATCGAAGAGATCAGCAAATTACAGGGCGAGAAATAAACAGAAGGCGGTATAACTAATGTTCAGAATTGCTATTGACGGACCGGGGGGCGCAGGTAAAAGCACGATTGCGAAGCTTGTTGCTGATAAGTATGGTCTGGATTATGTAGATACGGGTGCTATGTATCGCGCAATCGCGCTAAAGGCTATTCGTTCATCTGTCGATCAGGCGGACGAGGCGGGTCTTGCGAAAATGCTCGAGACAACAGAGATTGATTTTAACGGCACCAGCATTTTACTTGACGGGGAAGATATTAGCGGACTCATCAGAACTCAGGAAGTATCCATGGCTGCTTCAAATGTATCCAAGGTCGGATGTGTAAGAGAAGTGGTTAGCGGTCTCAGCAGATCAATGGCTGAGAGCAAGGATCTTGTGATGGATGGAAGAGACATCGGAACCAATGTTATCAAGGATGCTGAGTTAAAGATTTTCCTGACTGCAACAGCGGAAGAGAGAGCTAAGAGAAGATACTATCAGCTTCTTGAATCAGGCAAAGAGGCCGATTTTGATACTATCCTAGAGGAAATCGAAGCGAGAGATTATCAGGATACACATAGGGAACTCAATCCGCTCGCACAGGCCGAAGATGCAATATACCTTGACACTTCAGATATGAGCATTGAAAAGGTTGTTGAGTATATTTCAAAAATCATAGAAGCAAGGAAATAATTTGTTAAAAATTAAGAGTCTCTGTTCAGTTGTGAGCAGGGACTCTTTTTTGATATAATTAAGTGTGTGTTCCATGGAAATGGAGAATCTATGAGAATAAGAAATATGCCTGAAAATGAAAGACCGCAGGAGAAACTTCTGTACAGCGGAATTCAGTCTCTCAGCAATGCTGAGCTAATCTCACTTCTTATAAGAACAGGAGGAAGGGAGAAGTCGGCGCTTCAGCTTGCAGATGATATTATTGAACATTCTTACAGCTTCGGCGGACTTTTCGCCATGGATGTTAAAGAACTGATTGACATTGACGGAGTAGGCATCAGCAAAGCGAGTTCGATTGTTGCAGGTATTGAACTCGGACGTCGCATGTACTGCCTTCCCAGCGAATCG
>JAZUII010000074.1:0-12188 GCA_045642105.1 Anaerovoracaceae bacterium
TTGTCAGCCATTTAAGTTGTAATTTCCTCTGATTCTGTATCAAAAGCCTCTGTAAATGGTTGCAGAAACAAGGGCTATCGCCCTATAGCGCCAATTTGCTGTACCCGAATTCAACATATCATCCGCAAATGGTTGCAGAAATAAGGGCTCCTGCCCTATAGTGCCAATTTACCTGTGCCGGCTTTCAGGCACAATCCTATAGTTGTGTTCTTTAAGTTGTTACTGCAACTCAACTGAATATGAAAGTCACTTGCGGCTTCTTCCGCAGTTGAAGTGATCACCTTTGAATCACATTTGAATGAATTGATTGCAGGCTTGACAAGTGAAAAAGAGCTGTCGTTTCCAACGATTGATTTCGTTAGTGCGACAGCCTCTCCTTTGTCTAAAGTAAAAAGCTCCGGCACAATCGCCGGAGCTTTCGTAATATCTGTTCAGATTACTTTCCGATGTATCTTGACTCGATGTAGTATCTCTTCTCGTTAGCCTCTCCCATTGAGAATGTCTTTCTTGGGAGTGCGCCGTCTGCAGCTACTGCAGGGAAGAGCATGAACTTATCCATAGCTGGAAGTGTGAATCCAGCGTTACCAGGCTGAGCTGAAAGTGTCTCGATAGCCTTTGTTCCGTGGATGTAATCGATCTCGCATGACTTGCGTTCTTTTACCATGATATCGAGTGCATTCTGGAGTACGCCAACCTCAAGCTTGTTGGATGGCTCCTCAACGATAACGATACCTCTCTTGTCGCCTACGAGGTAAGGGATTGCGAATGCGCCCTCTGGTACCTCAGCGTCTGCCTCAGCAACGTATGCCTTGCCGTTCATCTCGTCCATGAGTGCAACTGCCTCGTCAACGATAGCCTGGCCGTCCTTGCCGAAGAGTACTCTGTGGATTGGCTCGAAAACGATTCCCTCGTCGTGGATGTTCTCGATCTCGCAGAGTGCGTATCTTGCAGGGTGAGTCTCAATCTCCTCTGGTGTGAGAGTCTTCTTGAGGTTCTCCCAGTTAGTTTTAGCTGTAGCGAGTGAGTGGTTGCCGTCTCCCATAGCCTGGAAAATAACATTGCCGTCGCCGTACTTCTCTACTGCTTTGTCGAAGAGAACTGAGAGTGCTTCCTTTGCGCCCTCGAGGTCCTTCTCCTCGATGAATGAACCTGTGATATGTCCGCCCTCGAGCATGAGATCTGTGTCGTAAATCTTTGTCTGTGGAGCGTTAACAAGAGGCTCGATAACTGTCTTCTCAGGATCGTCAATCAGAATGATGATGTGTGGGAGCTCGATAGGTGCGCCCTCTCTGATTCTGAGACGAGGTGGGATTCTCTCAACAACAGTTCCCTCAGTTGCTCTTGTCAGTGAAGTTGAACCCTTGCTGAAATCATATGCCTCAAGGTCTGTTGCGATAACAAGTCCTGCACGTGTTCTGCCTTCAGCAGTTCTGCTGAGGAGCATGCATCCTGGTGCCATCTTGCGAAGAGTACCGTCAGCAAGGTACTTGTCCATTGTAGCTCTGATGTCTGCGATTTTCTCTGCCTCGCCCGGCTTGTCGAGATAAATCTCTGGGAGCATAAGTCTGAGAGTTGATGGAGCATCTCCTACAATCTCCTCTGCCTGTGCCCAGTACTCTGGCTCTGAAGTGTACTGGTCGCAAGCAACGACAGCCCACTTGCTGTAATCTGTTCCCTCAGCAGGGAGCATAATCTCCGGGATGTGGAGACCGAATTTACCCCAATCGTATGTTGTCATATCGTTCCTCCTTGGATTAACTGTAATTGAAATGTGCGAGATTTTCACACTCTATTTATTATCTGTGAAAATTATTGTTTTTGCAAGAACTATATGAGTCTTGATGCGGTCTATAATAGCAAAAGTATTATTGTTACTTATTTCCCGTTGTGATACTATTAACGTAGGTAGAGTCTTAAGGCTCATGTGAAAATGGAGGAGTTATAAATGATTGCAAAAAGTATGAAACCTTTCCTCGAAGGAAGCTCAGTTATCAGAGCTATGTTCGAAGAGGGAAAGAAAATGGCTAAGGTCTATGGCGAAGAGAACGTATATGATTTCTCAGTAGGTAACCCTGGACTTAACCCACCTCAGGAAGTATTCGATGCTATCGATTACATCAACCACGAGATGGATCCACATCTGGTTCACAGCTATCCATCAAACTCAGGTTATGAGTCAACAAGAAAGGCTGTAGCTGATGATCTTAACGAGAGATTCGGAAGCAACTACACAGCAGATCACATCATCATGACAGTTGGAGCTGGTTCAGCTATCAACGTAATCATGAAGACTATCTTCGACCCAGGCGACAAGCAGATCGTTTTCGCTCCATACTTCGTAGAGTATGGTAACTGGGCAAGCAACTACGGCGCAGAGACAATCGTTGTTCCTGCAAGCCCTGAGACAGAGTTCCAGCCTTCAGTAGAGGGACTCAAGGCAGCTCTTTGCCCAGAGGTTAAGGTAGTTATTATCAACAACCCTAACAACCCTACAGGAACAATCTACTCAGCAGAGACAATCAAGGCTCTTTGCGACGTTCTCAAGGAAGCTGAGAAGGAGTACGGACACCCAATTTACATCATCGCTGATGAGCCTTACAGAGAGCTCGTATACACAGACGATGTAGTTCCATTCATTCCTGACTTCTATGACAACACAATCATAGCTTACTCATGGTCAAAGTCACTCTCAATGCCTGGCGATAGAATCGGATACGTTGCAGTTGGCACAAAGTCAGACAATCCAGATGAGTTCATCGCTGCTGCTATCGTAGCTAACAGAGTATGCGGAGATACTAACGCTCCAACAATCATGCAGCTCATCGTTGAGAGATGTATCAAGGCTAGATCAGATCTGGATTACTACAAGAGAAATGCTGCAGATCTCTACAAGATCGTAACAGAGGCAGGCTTCGAGGCACTTTATCCTAAGGGAGCATTCTACCTCTGGATTAAGTCACCAGTTGAGGACGAGAAGGAGTTCATCGCTGCTGCTAAGGAAGAGAGAATCCTCATCGTTCCTGGTAGCGCATTCTGCTGCCCAGGCTGGGTAAGAGCTTCATTCTGCATCTCAAACGAGACAATCAACAGATCAGCTGAGAGCTTCGCAAACCTCGGAAAGAAGTACTTCGGCTAATATCAGCTAGAACAAACGATACTATGGAAGGAAGGCAACTCTCGGGGTTGCCTTCCTTTTTACTTCATAAAGGAGAACGGACTATGAAAATTCTAGTTTTTAATTTCGGATCAACTTCATCAAAAATCGCAGTGTATGACGACCATACAGAGGTTTTCTCGAAGACAATCAACCATGACCAGGCGTTCCTTGCGGAGCACAAGATTCCTATCGAGCAGTATGACGTGCGCAGAGCGGACATTTTTGCCGCACTCGAAGAGAACGGCCTCGACCTTAAGGATTTCGACGCTGTCTGCTCAAGGGCGGGCGTTATCAGAAGTGTTGAGTCGGGCACTTATCTCATCAACGAGCAGTGCGTTGCGGATGCCAAAGATTTCAACTACGGCGGAATGCAGCCTCACGGACTCGCGCTCATCATCGCTGACGGAATCGCCAAAGAGTACGGCATCCCGGCATTTTTCTGTGATCCGGTGTCGACAGACGAGATGACTGACATCGCAAAAGTCACAGGTTATGCACCAATGGAGAGGGTAAGCCGTTTCCACGCACTGAACCAGAAGGCGGTTGCCCGTCAGTGCGCTGAGGCAATCGGCAAGCCATACAAGGAACTCAACCTCATCGGCGTGCACCTCGGCGGCGGCACATCGGTCGCAGCTCACGAGCACGGCAGATGCATTGACATTACTGACTGCAGTGAGGACGGACCTTTCTCGATGGACAGACCAGGCGGTCTTCCTCTTGTTCAGGTTATCGAGCTCTGTTATGAGGGCGGCTACGAGAAAAAAGCGCTTCGCCGCAAGTTAAAGGGCGAGGCTGGCGTGTACTCATACACCGGAACAAGGGATATGCGTGAAGTTGAGTCGCGCATGAATAACGGCGACAAGGATTGCGAACTTGCTTTCAAAGCTTTCGCTTACCAGCACGCAAAGTACATCGGCGCTATGGCTGCAGTTCTCAAATTCAAGGTTGATGGAATTTTTATCACTGGCGGAATCGCCAACGGCAAAACCATGGTTGATGAAATCAAGAGCTACGTAGAGGGCATTGCGCCTGTATATGTATTCCCAGGTGAAAACGAAATGCAGTCCCTTGCTGAGGGTGCATTAAGGGTGCTTAACGGTGAGGCAGAAGCCAAGGAGTATAAAGCTTAAGCGAATCATGAAAAAATAGAACTGTGCTGTTCTCATAAACTGGTCCGGGATTATACTTTCACAATAATTCCGGACCAGTTTTTTCTGTAATTACTCTTTGCTGCTCTGAAATCAGGCCTGAAATTGGGCCGCGATTGTAAGGTTTTACTGAAACAGGACCAAATCGCAGGGATTCAGCACCTATTTACTGGTCCTGATTTCTGAGTTTTTGCGCAGAAGGACCTGAAACTGGTCCTCAAAAATACTGTTCTTCCCATATAGGTACGGATTTTCAAAAAATGCTGAATTTGAGGACCAGTCTGCAATTGATTTTCAAGCATCAAAAATCCCTCGCACATTTCTGCGCGAGGGATTATCTTAATCATATTATACCGCTTCTGCGGTCAGTTTTTATTTGTTCTTCGAGAAGAAGTCCTTAGTAAGCTTAACTACTACAGGTGTGAGCATGAATACTGCAATCAGGTTAGGAATTGCCATGAGACCGTTGAAGGTATCAGCGATATTCCAGATGAGACCGAGATCCATTGTTGCGCCCAGGATTGCTACCAGTGAGTAGAGAACCATGAAAGGCTTGATGCTCTTTGCTCCGAAGATGAACTCAACACAACGTGTTCCGTAAAGTCCCCAGCCGAGGATTGTTGAGAATGCGAAGCAGCACATTGCTACAGCTGTAAAGATTGAAACCCAGTTACCGTAGATGTTTGTGAAACCTGCGATTGTAAGCTCAGCTCCTGCAGCCTCACCGTAGTTGATAGCTACGCCGCTGCAGAGGATAACGAGAGCTGTGAGTGTGCAGATTACGATTGTGTCTGCGAAAACCTCGAAGATTCCGAAGAGACCCTGTTTAACAGGATGATCTGTATCAGCAGTTGCGTGAGCGATTGAACCTGTACCGAGACCTGCCTCGTTGGAGAAGATACCTCTTGATACACCCTTACGCATACTCATGAACATGCTTCCTACAACTCCGCCTGTTACAGCAGTAGGGTTGAATGCTCCCTCGAAAATTGACTTAAATACTGCAGGTACATAGCTGATGTGAATGAACACAACACCAAGTGCCATCAGTACATAGAGAACTGCCATAATAGGAACGAGTTTCTCTGTTACTTTACCGATTCTCTTGATTCCGCCGAGCAGAATGAGTGCAACCAGTACGCAGATGATGATACCGATAATCAGGTTGCTTGTTCCGAGATTGTTTGCATCGATAAGGTTGAAATTAACGAGTGCTGAGTTGATGGAAGCGGTGATGGTGTTAACCTGTGTCGCATTACCGGTTCCGAATACTGTAAGAGTTCCGAAAATTGCGAAGAGGTAGGCGAGCCATTTCCAGTTTTTGCCGAGACCGTTCTTGATGTAGTACATAGGTCCGCCGACATAATCGCCGTGCTCATTTACCTCACGGAAGTGAACCGCCAGAGTAACCTCAGAGAATTTGGTACACATGCCGAGCAGAGCGGATATCCACATCCAGAAAACTGCTCCTGGGCCTCCGATTGCGATTGCGCCCGCAACTCCTGCGATATTACCTGTTCCTACTGTTCCCGCAAGAGCTGTACATACCGCCTGGAAAGGTGTAATTGATCCGTCCTTCGCATCATTTTTAGCAAAAACCTTACTCAGTGTAGATTTCATCGCAAAACCGAATTTGCGGAACTGCACGAATCCTGTTTTTACCGAAAGGAAAAGTCCAACGCCGATAATGCATACCATTGCCGGAATTCCCCACACAAAATCGTTAACAATCGTGTTGATGTTAGCTATCGTATCTATCATTTAGTCCTCCGATTAAATTAAAGTCTATAGAATTTGTTAATGTCTCATTAAAAAATAAAAAAACATTAGTGTGATTTTACTAAAAGCTTGTTAGAGCGTCAACGCAGATTAATGTTTATTTATGTATCTTTTTTGTCTGATTTTTAACATAGCCCATCTGACGCGCGAAAAACCATTCCTTGTATGCATACACAGCCTCGAGAAATAGTAATTGACCTCGTTGCTGCATCGAGATGTATACATAAGGAAAGGGAGCAGAAATGTCGTACAGAACTATAAGAGAACTAAGAGAACTTACTGGAGTTACAGAGAGTGCGCTGCGCTACTATGATGAGAAGAATATCCTGCAGCCAAGTGTCAAGAATCGGACCGGTCGACGAGAGTGGCTCTATGATGAGGATGCGCTATGGTCGCTCATGCAGATTATGTTCTACAAGAGAGCCGGCATGACGGTGGAGGAGGCTGGTGAACTGATTGGAGCAGAAAGCGAGGATAGATTGAGGATCATTGCAAATCATCTGGAGCGGCTGCGACAAAAGCATAATGATGTTAGCAGACAGATTGTTGATATGGAATTACTGATTCTAATAGATGGATTATATGACGATGCTGAACAGAAGAATCAGATATTGAGAGAAGTAATTAAACAAAGATAGGAGGAAGAAATGGACGGAAAACAGGATTATATCGAGATCTTTGACGACGCTGTTATCGAAAGTAACGAAGAAGTTATCGATTCCGCAGAATCGAAACAGGAAGGAATCAATGCTGAAGAGGTAAAAGAAAAAGAATTTCCTATTAAACAGACTTTTAAAATGGGAAAAGGGAAGAAGATAATTATTGCGGTTGCCGTAGTGCTATTCATTGCAGTTGTAGCAATGGTAGGATTCTTGAGCGATAAATCGAACACATATGAATGGCCAAGCAACAGTAAAATCGCATCTTTGATTCCGGAGCCAGATGGTAAGATTACTGATTTGACAGTAGATGATGACAGCTATTTAAATGCAACGGTTAAGATGAAGGATGCTGATGCATGTAAGGATTATATGGAGGAGTGCGTAGCTGCCGGATTTACAAAGGATAAGTCGTATTCAATATATGAGGACGACTTTGATTATCAGGCTAAGAATAAGGATGGATATGAAATCTGGGTATACAATTACGATAATGAATTGAATATCTCAGTTGAGGTGCCGATTGGTCTGGATGATCTGGACGATGAGGAGGATGTGGCTGATTCAAAGGAAGATCATAAGGATTCTTCTTCGGGAAGCACAAGCTCTTCGGATTTCAAATCAATGCTGGACTCGTATGAAAAATTCATAGATGATTATATTGCATTTATGAAGAAGTATGAGGATAGTGATGATTCTTCAGCTATGATGAGTGACTATATGGATATGCTGAACAAGTACAGTGATTTTGCAGAAAAGATTGATGCCATCGATGAAGATGAACTTTCAGATTCAGATTATTCATATTACTTAGAGGTAACCACGAGAGTCAATAAGAAAATATTGGAAGCAGGTATTTAATAGGAAATGTTAGAGTCTGGCCTCGGCCAGACTCTTTTCTTTTCCCTATGCCTGAAATGTCGTATAATATACGTAATATGCAATCCAAGGAGGCAGTATGAACGATTGGAACAGTGATAAGAGACCGGGTGAGAAGGAATTCGAAGTGCCGGTTAATCCGGAAGTTGTGAAGGCGGCAGGTACCAAAAAGAAAATCAGCAGGATTGCAATTGGCGTTGTTATTGCGGTGGTGCTGGTTATTGCGATAATGCTGCTTGCAGGAAATATGTCAGACAGCTCGAATGAGCAGGGAGAGCAGGGAACTGAAGAAGCGGTTGTGAACTGGCCGGCAGCAGAAGAGCTAGGGGCTGAACTTCCAAAGCCGGATGGCAAGCTGGATGAAATCTATTATATTGGAAGCGGCTTTCTGCTAGCTGTTGTGGAGAATCAGGAGGCATCCGACTGCAAAGATTACTTCTCAAAATGCGTGGCAGCGGGCTGGACAGAGGACCAGTTCATGTCCGATGACGGCACGAATTACAATTATTCTGCAAAGAACTCATCGGGATGGGCGCTTTCTGTATATAACATAGATAAAAAAATGGTAGTGCAGCTTTATGCATCAGATTATTTCGATGACCTGGATGGCAATTACCAGGATCTCGGAGAGAGCGGAGAGAAGGCTCTGGATGCATTTTACAAGAAGTACAATCTCCACGATATTCTGAGTGCATACTGTGATGTAACAGATGATTATATTAAGCTGCTTGCAGGAATGGACCTTGGCGATAGTGAGGCTGGGGCAAGGAGCGAACTGAAGCAGATGAAAGAGGATATTGAGAAAGTTGACTCTGAGCTAGAGGCGGAGGATTATGACAATCTAACAATTGAGATGGAGTGGCGCTATTTTACTGCGCTCCTCGGAATTCAGAGGGATATGTAGCAGAAGGGACTGCTGCACAGACAGGAAATGTCAGTGCGGCAGTCCCTTTTGATTTCAAAGACTAATTTAATTGGCTGGAAATCATACTGTACAGGTCAGTTTATGTTAAACAATACAATTGAAGCTTGTACACATAAAAAGTTAGGACAAATTGAGTGTATTTCAATACGATTCAGCTTTTTCAGAGCTTTAATAGATTTTTCTCTATGTTGAATTAAGCTGAATGAGATATCTCACATAAGTGAAAAACATTTTGCTCATAGATAGAACGAATTATTTGCTTGATAGGATGATTATTTATGTTAATGACGGCGGAATTTTTCTTTTGACATAACTATAGCTGTTCGTACCGCTGTCACGGCAAGCCAACGAAATAGTTCGTACCGCTGTCACGACGGGTAACGTGTACTGTGTGCCGAGGCTGCACCGTGAATGTGCAGTTAGCATATAGTCCAAATCCGAACGATTATGCAATAATCGCTGCAAACAACCACAATATGCCGAACGAATAAATTGCTTTCATATAAAAACAACGAGAATTCGCCGTGTTTATTGAATGAGAGAGGCTAAAATGAGAAAATATATAAGTAAAAGATTGTAAAAGGAGGTAGGAATGAAGAAGGTTGGAGTTATCATGGGCAGCGACAGTGATCTGCCTGTAGTAAAGAAAGCGACAGACATGCTCAATGAGTATGGCATTCCTTATGAGGTGCACGTATATTCGGCACATAGAACACCTGAAGAGGCTAGAGAATTTTCAGTGAACGCAAGAGTGAACGGCTTCGGATGCATCATTGCAGCGGCGGGAATGGCTGCACATCTGGCAGGTGCGATTGCGGCTAACACAACACTGCCTGTAATCGGTATTCCATGCAAAGGTGCTGTTCTTGACGGAATGGATGCGCTGCTTTCAACCGTTATGATGCCTTCAGGTGTGCCGGTTGCCACAGTGGCAATAGACGGAGGCAAGAATGCGGCAGTGCTTGCGGCTCAGATTCTTGCAGTCGAGGATGCTGAGCTTGCTGAGAAGCTCGATGCACAGCGAAAAGCTAACGCAGAGGCAGTTCTCGCCAAGGATGCGGGAATCGCTGAGTGTCTTTAGGATAGGAGGTAGACCATGGGTGGATTCTACGGAATTACTTCAAGACAGGATTGTGTAATGGATGTTTTCTTCGGAACAGACTACCATTCACATCTTGGAACCAAGAGAGGCGGAATGGCAGCATGGGACGCAGAGACAGGGTTCAAGAGAGAGATTCATAATATAGAGAACTCGCCTTTCAGAACCAAATTTGAGAATATAACGGAAATAATGAAAGGAACATCGGCAATAGGCTGCATCAGCGATACGGATCCGCAACCGCTTCTTATTCGTTCGAGGCATGGGGTATATGCGCTCAGTATCATAGGCAAAATCATCAATCTTGATGAGCTCATCGATCAGACACTTTCGCTTACCGGGGGACACTATGATGCGATGACAGGCGGAAGGATTAATCAGACTGAGCTTGTCGCATCACTTATCAGCCAGAAAGAAACGCTGATTGAAGGTATTAAATATGCTCAGCAGGTTATTGAAGGAACCTGCAATATCCTCATCCTTATGGAGGGCGGCAGCCTTATCGCTGCAAGAGACAGACTTGGAAGACTTCCTATAGAAATAGGACATGGCAGGGACTGCTGCGGAGTTGCTTCGGAATCATTTGCACTTCTCAAGCTGGATTGTGATGAGATTACAGAGCTCGGACCGGGAGAGATTGTTGAGCTGAGTCCGGATGGAGTTACACAGCTTGCAGCTCCGGGCAAGGAGATGAGAATCTGCTCCTTCCTCTGGAGTTATTATGGATATCCGACAACAACTTACGAAGGAACAAATGTCGAGATGATGCGCTATGAGAATGGACGCATCATGGCGAAGAACGATGTCGAGAATGGTTTTGACCTCGACAGAGTAGACTATATCGGCGGAGTGCCTGATTCGGGTACACCTCATGCGATTGGCTATTCCAACGAGGCGCACAAGGATTTTACCAGAGCGTTCATCAAATACACACCGACATGGTCAAGAAGCTTTATGCCTAGCAATCAGAATGAGAGAAACAAGGTTGCGAGAATGAAGCAGATTCCGGTTCATGATCTCATCAAGGACAAGAGCCTGCTTTTCGTAGACGACTCAATTGTAAGAGGTACACAGCTTCGAGAGACAGTAGAGTTCCTTTATGAGAACGGCGCTAAGGAAGTGCATATGAGGTCGGCCTGCCCGCCAATTATGTACGGCTGCAAATATATCAATTTCTCGACTTCAAAGAGCGAGATGGATCTGATTACAAGAAGAACAATTGTGGAGCTTGAGGGGGAAGAAGGGCTCAAACACATTGACGAATACAGCGACGGTTCGACAGAGAGAGGTCGCGCTATGAGAGATGCAATATGCAAGAAACTGCATTTTGACTCACTGGAATTCCAGACACTCGACGGCGTCAAAGAGGCCATCGGCATTGAGCCATGCAAGCTCTGCACTTATTGCTGGGATGGAAAAGAATAAGTTATAATTCTGTTAGGTAACGAAGGAGACGGAAAGGATATGAACAGTAAATCCAGATCAGACAGCTACGCTGCTGCAGGTGTAGATATTACTGCGGGATACAGAGCTGTAGAGCTTATGAAGCAGCATATTGCCAGAACCACAACATCAAATGTAATGGGTGCAGTAGGCGGTTTTGGCGGCCTGTTCGAACTTGATCTCACAGGCATCAGCAAGCCTGTACTCTGCAGCGGAACTGACGGCGTTGGAACCAAGCTCAAGCTGGCTTTTCTGATGGACAAGCACGACACAGTGGGAATCGACTGTGTCGCAATGTGCGTTAATGATGTGCTTTGTGTAGGAGCAAAGCCACTTTTCTTTCTTGATTACATCGCTTGCGGTAAGAATATTCCTGAGCGTATCGAGGCAATTGTAAAAGGCGTATGTGAGGGCTGTGTACAGTCGGGCTGCGCTCTTATCGGGGGCGAGACCGCGGAGATGCCGGGATTCTATCCGGAGAACGAGTACGATCTTGCTGGATATACAACAGGAGTTGTGGATAAGGATGCGATTATAGACAACAGCAGAATGGCTGCAGGAGATGTTGTGATTGCGCTTCCGTCAAGCGGCGTGCACTCCAACGGATTCTCGCTCGTTCGCAAGGTTTTCGACGTGGAGAATTCTGACATTAAGGCGCCGGTTGAGAAGCTCGGCGGCAAGTCGCTCGGTGAGACTCTTCTCACTCCGACAAAGATATATGTTAAGCCGGTACTCGCTCTTCTCGATCAGGTTAAGGTAAAAGGAATTTCCCACATCACAGGTGGCGGTTTCTACGAGAATATTCCAAGAAGCATTCCGGATGGCCTCGGCGCACGCATTGAGCGTGACAAGGTGAGGGTTCTTCCGATTTTCGAGCTCATCGCAGAGACGGGCGGAATCAGTGAGCACGATATGTTCAACACCTTTAATATGGGTGTGGGCATGGACATCATTGTTGCTCCGGAGGATGCAGAGAAGGCTCTTGAGATTCTCAAGAGCAACGGTGAGGATGCTTATGTAATCGGAGAGATTATCGAATCTTCAGATAAGGTTGTTATTGTATAGAAATTAAGTTGTCCAATGAGCCTGCGCTAAGCGC
>JAZUII010000075.1:0-18547 GCA_045642105.1 Anaerovoracaceae bacterium
AATATCTGTCGAAGCACAATGGCTGAATACTACATGAAGCACCTCGTCGAAAGTCGCGGCCTCTCATCGCTCTTCGAGATTGATTCCGCCGCAACTACCAACGAAGAGCTCGGTAACCCGGTTCATCCGGGCACACGCCGAGCACTAGCTGAGCATAGTATTCCCTGTGGCAGCCATCGCGCACGCAAAATGCGCGCCGAAGAATATACCGAATGGGATTATATCGTTGCCATGGACGAGGAGAACCTCGGTGGTCTAGCAAGAATACTCGGCAAGCAGTTCAGCTGGCGCGACAATGCGTTCGAGATTATCAAGGAAGCTGATGTAGATAATAAGATCAGTCTGCTGCTTGATTACACAGACCATCCTCGCGATGTGGCTGACCCATGGTATACCGGCAATTTTGATGCTACCTGGAAAGATGTCGAGGCCGGCTGTCAGGGTTTGCTTGAACACATTATGAATAAATAGCCAAAACAAATGACTCGCCGTTAGCGAGTCATTTTAACTAGTTCTTCTTATCAAATTCTTCTGCTACTTCCTCAAGAAGCCTGCGAATCTCCAGATGCTGTGGGCATATCTGCTCGCACAGACCGCACTTTAAGCAGTCTGAAGCCTTGCCGCCGTCTGCTGTACAGACCTCGTTATAATACCAGTCCTGATTCCAGCTGTTGAAGATTTTCTTCCTGTTCATAACGGCGAAAATATCCGGTATTGCAATTCCCGCAGGACAGCCGTCCACACAGTAGCTGCAGCCTGTACAAGGAATAGCTCCAAGCGAGTTGTATATCTCACAGACCTTGGCTATTGCTTCCCTCTCCTTTGCATCGAGAGCTTGGAAATCTACCATATAAGACAGATTATCTTCAAGCTGCTCCATATTGCTCATTCCGGAGAGAACCATCATCACCTGGTCGAAACCTGCCGCGTATCGAATGGCATAGCTTGCATAGCTCATGCCGCTTCCAAGCGCGTCCAGCACTGCCACAGCCTCCTCAGGAAGGACTGCAAGACTGCCTCCTTTTATCGGCTCCATAACAACAACCGGCTTTCCGTACTTCTCACAGACTTCGAGACACTTGCGCGATTCTACTGAGGGATCTTCGTAATCAACATAGTTAAACTGTATCTGCACCAGCTCAATCTCCGGCCAGTCCTTGAGAATCTGCTCCAGGCAGGCTGCGCGGTCGTGGAAAGAAATTCCCAGATGGCGGATTTTACCCTCAGCCTTGAGTTCCAATGCAGTCTCAAACGCTCTGCACTTCGTAAAGTGCTTGTAATTATCGACAGTCATCGAGTGCATCAGATAGAAATCGAAGTATTCGACGCCGCATGCTTCAAGCTGACTCTCAAAGAAAGGTCGTATCTCTTCTTCACTTTTGAAGAAATTACCTGTGAGCTTGTCCGTAAGCACATAGCTGTTTCTTGGATATCTGGAGGTCAGGCAGGTCCTGATTGCCGCCTCACTCTTGCCACTGTGATATCCATGCGCTGTGTCAAAGTAGTTCAAGCCCGTCACGATGAAACGGTCTACCATCCGGCTGCTTGTCTCCAGATTAATTTCCTCGTCCTTCATTGGAAGACGCATGAACCCGAAACCGAACTTGCCTTTAAGCTCGGGAAAAAACTTGTTTTCTTGCATCGTACTCTCCTTTATGAAAAAACGACCTCCGGTTTCCCGAAGGTCGCTCTGTCTTCTGACTTCTGTCGATTAAAGCTCTGCGTCGAATGGAAGAAGAGCAACAACTCTTGCCTTCTTGATCTCCTTTGCAACAGCTCTCTGGTGCATAGCGCATGTACCAGTTACTCTTCTTGGGAGGATCTTGCCTCTCTCTGTTACATACTTCTTCAGAGTCTCAACGTCCTTATAATCGATCTTCTTATCCTTGTCAGCACAGAACTGGCATACTTTCTTTCTTCTCATGCCGCCCTGACGCTTCTGATTCTTGTTATACATTCGTGCTTTCCCCTTTCTTTCTAGAATGGAATATCATCTTCTGCAGCCTGGAATGTGTCTACAGGCTGGAACGAGTCAGGATAGCTATCGCTTCCACCAAATGGTGAATCCTGTGACTGGCTCTGTCCGCCAAAGCTGTTCTGGCTTCTGCCGGAGTCACTTCCGCTTCCAAGGAACTCAACTCTGTCAGCAACAACATCTGTTGTATATACAGTCTGTCCCTCTCTGTTCTTGTAGCTTCCTGTCTGAATTCTTCCCATAACGGCTACCTGACGACCCTTTGACAGATATCTGTCGCATGTCTCGGCCTGCTTTCCCCATACAGTAATTCTGATGAAGTCAGCCTGTCTTTCTCTACCCTGGCTAACCGGTCTGTCAACTGCAAGCGTAAATCTTGTAACTGCAGTCTGGTTGTTAGGTGTATAGCTGAGCTCAGGGTCACGTGTAAGTCTTCCGATTAATACTACACTATTCATAGGCGCCCTCCCGGATTTACTGCTCGTCCTTGCTAACGATGATATGTCTGATTACGTTATCGGAAATTCTGAGTCTTCTGTCAAGCTCCTTAGGGAGTTCTGCATCAGCCTTGAAAGGAAGAACTACATAGTAACCTTCGTTCTTCTTGTTGATAGGATATGCAAGCTTTCTTGCTCCCCATACATCAGCCTCGCCAGCTTCGCCGCCGTTGTTGATGATGCCCTTGACTGTCTCAACCATTGCCGCTTTCTGATCCTCAGCGAGGTCAGTGTCGAGCACGAATAACAGTTCATAGTCTCTCATTATATTCACCTCCTATGGCCATAATGGCACCGATTCGCATATATATAATACTTTCGGTGCAGGATTAACGAGCCTCCCTTATGAGACTCGCCCAATTATTATACTCGATAATACAAATAAATCAAGCCTTTTCGCTGAGAAAAGGCTCAGGAAAAGGCTTTAATTACATACATTCTAATATATCAGTAGCGCATTCGCACGCTTTATCTTTGCCAGAGAATCTTTATCGTTAATCATCAGTTTCTCAAGCAGTTCTTCATTAACAACCATCGGCTCTGTCGAGAAAACCACTTTTGCTGCATACGGATTATGCATTGAGTTCGCAAGGGTGAGTACTATTCCTTTAACAGTGTGGTCGTTAGGAGAAAAAGTCGATCTGGCATAGATTGACGCCTTGTCTTCCGGATTGTATGGATTACTTGTATGAATACTTACGAAATCATCTCCATAAGATATCGTTCCTCGGTACAGATAATCACAATTAGTATAATCTTTATCATCCTTGCATCCGTAGAACAGCATGACCTTGTCATCGCTGTCATCGTCTGTCTCTATTACCTCAAGCTGGCATTTGTTAATCTTCTTGTCAAAACCAGAGTACTGGTACATATAGAACATCTTACTTCTGTGAAAGAAGTTCCTGTTCACTGCCGTCTCCTTAATCTTAGACGGCTGCTGGTAATCTGTCAGCTTATTAACTGACACGCCAAGAGCCTCTGCGATGTCAAACAAGGTATCAACATCGATAGAGACATTTCCATTCTCATATTTGGATATAGCAGATACACTCCTGTGAATCATCTGTGAGAATTCAACAAGAGTATATCCTTTCTTCTTTCTATATAACCTGATTCTCTTACCTACGTGTTCTGTTGGGGTAAGGCGTGCTGCCATGTTTGTGCACCTCTGTTGTTCATATAGTATAGAGAGGTATATCTCTCTATCCGAATTATAACATAGCACAAAGAGATGTACATATCATATATGTACATCTTTCTATGCAGGAAAATATGCCGGTAAAGTTTTGTTAATATCTGTTATGAGCTTGTCTGCAAAAGCCAGAACATCATCAATCGGACGAACCATCCCAGTCTCCAGCCACTTTGCAAGAATACCGCAACATCCGTCTGCGATGAAACGGAAGAGCCATACCTGCATGTCCTTCGGCATATTCGGGAAAAGATTGTTTATCACCTCGATGTTGTCTTTATAACATGCTGCGAAAAGCTTTCTTCTGAAGTTACTGTCTCCGCTCTCCATAAAGATTGTTCGATACATTTCAAATTTATCTTTTATGTCGGTGAGTATTATCCTGAATATATCCTGAAGTGTCTCTGCTTCTGATTTGTCGATTTTCTCGAGCAGCTGATCCAGAAGTTCATTCTCCAGTGATTCAAGCAGATGATAAGGGTTCTCATAGTATTTGTAGAAGGTTGCCCTGTTAATCTCCGCTTTCTCGCATATTGCTTTTACTGTTATCTTTGACAGATTCCTCTCCTTCAGCAATCCGAGGAAACTTTCTTTTATTACTTTTTTTGTATATCTGATTCTTGCATCCATTACAAGCCTCCCTCTCTCGCTCTCCATAAGAGTCTGTTTTCCTAATTGACAGTTTACAATACACTCATAAACGAAGCAACATATGTCTATTAAATAACATATTACATCACATGTCATAACAGATTGCATTCACATGTCATTAAAAGAGGGTGGATGACTTGTAATCATCTACCCTCAATTCGCATCTAGCGGCCTTGTTCCAAAAGAACTTTGATTATCAGATAATTTCTATTGTTAGTCTTCCTTTGAAACTATGAAGTATGGAACTGCCATAAGCAGAGTTCCCGCAAGCAGGTTGCCAAGCACTACTGTAAGGATATTGTAGAAGTAACCGCCTAATGTTACACCTGCAACTCCGAGAGAAGATGCCTTGAGCATTCCTACTGTGAGTATTGTCATATTCGCAATGCTGTGCTCGAAACCGCAGCCTACGAAGGTTGTGATGCACCAGAAAATCATGATAAGCTTTGCCGCATCATTCTTAGTTCTGAATCCGCACCATACCGCAAGACATACGAGGAAATTACACAGAATTCCGCGACACAGAAGTGCGCCGAAAGGTGCTGCCATCTTCGCTGCAGAAGCATTAGCAAGGAACACTCCTACATCTGCATCTGCAAGTCCTGTACCTACGAATATGAGTGAGATGAAAATCGAACCTGCCCAGTTTGCGATGAGGCATACCACCCAAAGCTTAATGAGCTGTCCCCAGCTTACTTTCTTTCCATCAAGTACACCTGCAAGTACAACCATATTGTTTCCTGTGAAAAGCTCCGCACCGGCGATAACTACCAGCGAGAGCGCAACACTGAATACCATACCCTGTACGATTTTTACGAAAGGAGCCCCTGCACCGTATGCACCTGCTGTCGCCATAAGCATTACACCGAAACCGATAAAACATCCTGCCATAAATGCCGACACAACATAAGCCATTGGCTTCTTCTCGAGCAGAGCTACCTTTCCGACAGCTGCATTGCTCATTGTCTGATATTCTTCTCTGAACACAACTTTTCTCCTTTTTCTAATTAGTTAATATCTCTGCTAATTATCAAACAGTTTTCTGAGCTGCTTGATAAAGCCTTCCGCACTTCTTTCCTGACGGGCTGTCTCTGCTGCTGCTATATCCTCTTCACTTGGATTCATAACATCATAGATGCCCTTCTTTACTGCCTTAACCGACTCCGGTGTTGGCTTTGAGACGAAATACTTATTGGAACGATCCATACTTGCTACAGTCTCATATGCACCTTTTCCGGTAATTGCCTGCTGTTTAATCTTCCATGCACCGAGGTCTTCCATCTGCATTCTGACGAGATCTTTCATCTGCGATGCAGACATATTTGTAGTCATATTCTTTCCCATCGCATCCAGTACATCGTCATAGTGGAGCAGCAGCGTTTTGCTCGACATCAGCTTCTTCAGAACAGCCTTAACCACCCTCTGCTGGTTTGCGATTCTTGCTTCGTCTTCCTTCTTGAAGCTCTTTCTTTCTCTCGCAAAATAAAGTGCCGCTTTTCCTCCGAGTTCGTTTTCACCCTCTACATAGCTGTATTTTGAAATTGATGATTTGAACGCAACAGGAGAGTTGACTGTGATTCCACCCATAGCATCGATTACATCGACAAAGCTCTTGAAGTTCATTTCAAGATAATAGTCGAAATCCATATCAAGCCAGTTGCCTGCTGTTGCCAGGGTTTCATCTATGCCGTATATACCTGTGTGAGTCAGTTTATCCATAGTACCCGTTTTGTGCAGCTCGACATATGAGTCTCTTGGCATAGAAGTGAGCAGAACTGTTCTTGTCTGCGGATTAACCGTGATTATCATATTTACATCGCTTCGTAACAGATCATCATTGGTTCCCCAGTTGTCATGTCCCGACACGTATATGTTAAAAGGCTCCGATGTTACATCTACGCCTGAAGCCGCCACGCGGTCATCATCTCCGATTCTTGCGAACATGTTGAATGTCGTCTTAAGGTAATAGGTACCCAGTCCGAACACTCCAATCATTACAAGCGACAGAATGACTCCAAGCACTCTTGGTATTCTGTGTGAGGAACGGCTTCTCAGAAGAAGCAGACACAGGAAAAGAACTCCGAAAAGCACAGCAAGGATTACAGCTGTGATTTTTTTCGGAAATGCGTTCTCAAGCGTAAGAAAGCACATAAAAACGAGCGCCGTTATCAAATCAATGAATACCAGCGCTGTGAGTGCTTTTGATTTCGGAAGAATTCTTAATTTCTTTCTTTTGTTTTGATTAGTCATCGTCTTTCTGCCACTCTGGCTCATTTGCCTTTGGCTTAGCCTTTCTTATCCATTTGTCGCCTTCGGCATCATAATCTCTTGGCCTTCTCTCAACCAGAAGTACGCTGAGATACATGAATGCGATTATGAAAAGAATGAATGCATCCTTATAGAGCTCTCGGCTGATAAGTACTGCTGACATTCCCATAAGACCGACAACACCGTATATAATCATAACCGAACGTCTCTGTCCAAATCCGTTACGTATAATTCTGTGATGTATATGATCCTTGTCAGGAGTCATTATTCCTTCCTGTCTTACCATTCTTCTTACGATTGCGAAGAGTGTATCGAAGATAGGAATAGAAAGTGCGATGATAGGCACGAGACCCGCAACGAAAGTTGCTCTCTTGAGCGGTGATATAACAGACAGAACTGCTATCATGTAACCCAGGTACAGGGCTCCGCTGTCACCCATAAAAGTCTTCGCCGGGCTAAAATTGTAAGGCAGGAATCCGCAGCATGCGCCAGCGACTGCCATAAGTCCGATGCAAACTGGCAAGTCTCCAAAAGCACTTCCGTGAATGTACGCAACATACGCAAGGAAAAGTGCAATGATTGCAGACATACCTCCTGCAAGGCCATCAAGACCATCCATCAGATTAATTGCATTTGTCACGCCAACAATCCAGAGAACAGTGATGATAAATGCAAGGCCTGATCCGAGCATCATATTTCCGTTGCCGAAGTAGTTTGCGATAAAATCGATTCTCAAGCCGAGCGAACAGAGCAGAATTGCGATAAGAAGCTGTCCTGCAAACTTCACTCCTGCGCTCAGACTTTTAAGATCATCTACCGCTCCCAGCAGATACATAAGACATCCTCCGATAATTGCAAGGTGAATCTTATGATCTGTTCCATCAAGAACGAGCATTGTCGCTATTGAACCAACGAAAATTGCCAGACCTCCAAATCTTGGAATAGGTCTCTTATGCATTCTTCTATCATCCTTTGGAACATCGATTGCACCGATTTTGTTTGCAACCCAAATGCTCACCGGTGTCATCACCAGCGCTATCAGGAATGCCATTCCAAAGGCAATTATTACAAGCATTAATGCGTTTTCACTATTAATTGTATTCACAGGATTTTCCACAATATTATTCATGAATAAGCTTGCCGCTCTTGCTGAACTTATATTTTACCCCTTTAATTGTTTTTACGCAGTTTCTTGCAGCTGCACCCGTCTTAGGATTTAAATAGTATTTCTCGCCATTGATTTTCTGCCAGCCGAACAACTGGTGTCCATCTTTTTTGCTGAAATACATTTTTCTCTTACTGGATGGCATTATGTACCAGCCACGTACTTTTTTGTGCTTTCTGTTGATGTAGTATTTTTTACCTTTTATGGTAACAAACTTGCTTTTCGCTGATTTGGCAATACCGGTAATACTGGTCAGGTACCATACCTCCTGCACATTGCCGACATTATTAAGTGTCGACCTGGACCATTTTTCAATGCCTCTAGGCTTTTTAACAAATCTGCTTGCATTATGTGTAGAATCCGCTACCCAGAACTGATAATTCTTCTTGCCGTAATATCCTGTCAGCAGAGCGCCGTGTGGATATCCCGAAAGTCGGCTGCCTCTTACTACAACACCTTCCGGATGAGCATCAAGAAGCTTTCTCAGTTTTCTTGCTTTGCTCGACGCGGATCCGGTCAATTTAATATGCTTTGCTTTTACCTTTACTCCATCCTTAGAAAAAGTATATTTCCATTTCATCATAGGAGTTCTTACGCATATTGCGCGGCCGGCAGTCTTATAGTTGACCTTTTTCCACTTTGTGGATCCTCTTGCTATCATTGCCCTTCTTATCATATATATATTTGCGGACAATACGCAGTAACCGCTCTGATAGCCAGTAGTTCTATATACTGATGCTGACTTCACAGATATTGCATCAACACTCTGAGTTGCCACAGGGGAAACCAGAATGCTCATACTTAGCGCAATTACAGTAATTATTGATACTATCTTTTTTCTCATAGAAATAATTCTCTTTCGTGCTAAATGTTGCCTCATTTTATCATTTAATAATATGTGTGGCAAATTTTACCCACTTATATGGATAGTAATTCAACCGCTTTTTACATATTTTCAGGCATATTTGCAGCTTTTATCATTTCTATATACTGTATTAAGTTCTAGGCAAGCATCTATATTTTGTAATATTCACAGTAAATACGACGAGTCTCTGTTTTATTATTACAGAATACTTACATACTCAGCGAATTACGCACATGTGGCATTATATCACAAGCTGTCTTTTAACTCAATTTACCTCAGCTCGTCCGAATCGAGTACTATCGTAAAAGGTCCGTCGTTAACAAGTTCAACCTTCATCTCAGCTCCGAATCTTCCTTTCTCAACAACCGGGCAGCGTTCTCTGCATTTGTCCAGAATATACTCGTAGAGACGGTTTGCTTCATCAGGCGCACCTGCCTCGATAAAAGAAGGTCTGTTGCCCTTCTTACAGTTCGCATATAAAGTAAACTGTGATATCATCAGGAGCTCGCCGCTAACGTCCGCCAGAGAGAGATTGGTTTTACCCTCTGCGTCTTCATTGATGCGAAGCTTGATGAGCTTGTCCACCATCTTATCTGCGACAGCCTCGTTATCAGTCTGGCTTACGCCGACAAGCACCATATATCCTCTGCCGATTGAACCGATTACTTCTCCGTCCACGCTAACATTTGCATGTTCAACTCTCTGAATTACAAATTTCATTATCTATACCTCTTTACAAATATTATATGTTGTTATCATAACAAGATTGCGTTGGATGTGCTATAATTTCGACGAAAGATTATTATTCAGCAAAGGGGGAAAATTATGAATCCTTTTACTACCGGTGCTGCCGCTTTTAAGATTTTTGCATCTGTAGGTCAGTATAATCGTCACAGCCGCGAGATCGACAAACTGCATGAAGCAGGCGATTTTGCAGCCGAGAAGGAGCTTATTCGCGACCTTCAGGTAAAAACAATCAGTGATATCAACCGTAAACTCGGTCTGACATATACTGTTGTCGGCAGGGAGAATATTCCTTCCGATGACGAACAGCCTGTAATGATTTATGCCAATCATCAGGGGTACGCCGACATTTTCGCTATGTTTGAAGCTATTCAGACTATGCAGATTGGCTTCCTTGCAAAGGATGACTTCCGCAGCTGGCCTTATATCAGCAAGGTCATCAAATATACTCGCTCCATCTTCCTTGTAAGAGGCGGCGGACGCGAGGCAATTAAAGCGATTAAAGAAGCTCAGGAGCTTACATCGAAAGGCTTCAACCTCGCTATTTTCCCGGAAGGAACTCGTTCAAGAGGACCGGAAATGGGCGAGTTCAAGCACGGAGCTTTCAAGTTTGCACAGAAATGCAAGGTGCCTATTCTCCCTATATCCATCGACAAGTCCTATGAACTTTTCGAGGGACCTGGCACTTTCCAGAAGGCTCACATCTATATAAAGATTCATCCTCTTGTTCATATCGAACAGATGAACAAATCCGAGCAGGATGAGGCTTTCCGCCAGGTCGAGCAGACTATCAGACAGGGACAGCTTGATCTTCGTGCTCTTGCTGAAGAGGAGGCGAATGCAAATGCTTAAAGATCTAGTAATAGCAAACCGCTCCTGCCGTGGCTATGACAGAAGCAGAAAAGTAAGCAGGGATGAGCTCTGTGAAATGGTCAATCTTGCGAGACTCTCTGCATCGAGTGTCAACCAGCAACCCCTCAAGTATTATCTTGTATGGGAAGACGAAGAAGCAGAATTAATTAATTCAATGGTCAAATTCGGAGCAAATCTTCCTGAACTCGGTCTTCCTTTTGAAGGAACTGAGCCACCGGCTTTTATCCTGATATGCCATGATTACGACATTCATCCTTCTGCAGAACGCTTTATGAAGGATATCGGTATTGCCGCTCAGACTATTACTCTTGCTGCCACCGAAATGGGTCTTATAGGATGCATGATCGGCAACTACAATAAGCAGCAGGTTCATGAAGCACTCGGTCTTTCGGACAGATATTCTGTTGAACTTATTATTTCTATCGGCAAGAATGCTGAAGATATCCGACTCTGTGACCTGAACGAAGGCGATTCACACAAATACTATCGTGATGACAACGGCGTTCACTATGTTCCAAAGAGACGACTTGAAGATATTATTATCAAATAAGACAAAAGCAGATGACCATTTCGGTCATCTGCTTTTTTTATCTGTTCTTATTCAAACAGTGTCATCTGCTCGTTGCCGTCTTCTCCGAGATTAGGGTTGGCATCTTTGGCTTCCTTAGCTGCCTTCTTTGGATCCAGCGGCTTAACCGCACTCTCCTCATCGACAACCTTTGCAAAAGATACAATCTTCTTACCCTTTTCAACCTTCATAATCTTGACACCCTGAGTTGTTCTTCCGGACTTAGTTACCTCTCCTGCTCTGATTCGGATGATTACTCCATCTGAATTGATAATCATAATCTCATCTTCATCATTTACAAGAGTTGCTCCTACAAGAGTTCCGGTCTTGCTGAACTTTGTCTTATCGTAAGTTGCAACACCCTTTCCTCCTCTTGCCTGAAGTCTGTACTCATCAAGGGAGGTTCTCTTTCCGAAGCCCTTCTCAGTGATTACAAGCATCTTGCGCTTCTTATCAATGTCGAGTTCCATTGATACAACTTCGTCATCTTCCTCGAGACTGATAGCTCTTACGCCGCCGGCATTTCTACCCATCGAACGTACATCCTCCTCGCTGAATGCAATGGCCTTACCCTGCTTAGTAACAACCATTACGCTTTCTTTTCCTGTGGACTGAGCAACTGAAATCAGCTTATCTCCATCCTTCAGAGTGATTGCGATGAGTCCTGCCTTACGGTTAGTATCGAACTCCTTGAGAGGTGTCTTCTTGATGGTACCCATCTTAGTTACCATCACAAGCTCTTCCTCTGTGTTGAAATCCTTGATAGGAATTACTGCTGTTACTCTCTCTCCCTGGTTCAGGTTGAGGAAGTTAATAACAGGTGTTCCCTTTGCAGTTCTTGATCCCTCTGGAATCTCGTATGCCTTAATCTTGTATACGCGACCCATATCTGTAAAGAACATCAGGTAGTCGTGCGTTGAAGTGATGATGAGATCTTTGACAAAATCACTCTCTCTTGTTGTTACTCCGACAATTCCCTTGCCGCCTCTTCTCTGAGCCTTGTATGTGTTCTCAGGAACTCTCTTTACATAACCGAGGTGTGTGAGTGTGATTGCAACATCTTCCTCGTCGATAAGTGCTTCCTCATCGAGCTCACCTTCGTCTGCAATAATCTTGGTTCTTCTCTTGTCTGCCCACTTGTCCTTAATCTCAAGAAGCTCATCCTTGATAACTCCCATGAGCTTGTGAACATCTGCAAGAATCTCTTTGTAGTATGCAATCTTTGCAAGAAGCTCCTCATACTCCTTCTGCAGCTTCTCTCTTTCGAGACCCTGCAGTCTTGCAAGTCTCATATCGAGAATTGCCTGTGCCTGGATTTCGCTGAGGCTGAACTTAATCATGAGCTTTTCTTTCGCATCGTTATATGCTGATCTGATGGTCTTGATTATCTCATCGATATTATCAAGAGCAATAAGGAGACCTTCTACAATGTGTGCTCTTGCTTCAGCTTTTGCAAGATCGTATTTAGTTCTTCTTGTTACTACCTCTCTCTGGTGCTTGAGATACTCATCAAGAATCTGATAAAGATTCAGAATCTTTGGCTCTCCGTTAACCAGAGCCAGCATAATCATGCTGTATGAAGTCTGAAGTGAAGTGTGCTTGTACAGTCTGTTAAGAACTACATTAGGATTAACATCCTTCTTAAGATCAATAACAATTCTTGTACCTTCTCTGTTGGACTCATCTCTGATGTCCGCAATGCCTTCAACCTTCTTATTTCTTACTAGATCAGCCATGGACTCTATGAGTCTTGCCTTATTAACCTGGTATGGAATCTCGCTGACAATAATTCTCATCTTGCCGCGAGCGCCCTCTTCGAATTCACATACTGATCTTACATTGACTTTACCCTGACCTGTCAGATATGCCTCTCTTGCTGCATTCTTTCCAAGGATAATCGCTCCTGTTGGGAAATCCGGTCCCTTAATAATCTTAGCAAGATCCTCAACTGTGCACTCAGGATCATCAATCATCTTTACACAGGCATCAATTGTCTCTCCAAGATTGTGAGGCGGTATTGAAGTTGCCATACCTACGGCAATACCATATGATCCATTGATGAGGAGGTTAGGTACTCTTGATGGGAGTACAACCGGCTCCTTCTCTTCTCCGTCGAAGTTATCGGTAAAATCAACGGTATTCTTGTCGAGGTCTCTTACCATCTGCAGTGAGAAAGGAGACATTCTTGCCTCGGTGTATCTCATAGCAGCGGCGCCGTCTCCATCGACAGAACCGAAGTTACCATGTCCGTCAACAAGCATATAACGTGTCGAGAAATCCTGTGCAAGTTTAACCATTGCATCATAGATTGATGAGTCACCATGTGGGTGATACTTACCCATTACTTCTCCGACAATTCTTGCCGACTTCTTATGTGGTTTGTCCGGTGTAGTTCCGAGCTCATGCATTCCGTAAAGAATTCTTCTATGAACCGGCTTGAGTCCGTCTCTTACATCCGGAAGAGCACGTCCGACGATAACCGACATCGCATAATCGATGTACGAGTTCTTCATCTCATCGTATATCTCATGCTCCAGAATTCTGCTGTTATCTAGAATATCAGTCATTTTTCTCCTTCCCGATTACTATATATCGAGGTTCTTTACATACTTAGCGTTGTCTTCAATGAATTTCTTACGAGGCGGAACTTTGTCACCCATCAGAGTTGTGAAAATTTCGTCTGCAGCACTTGCGTCATCTACTGTGATTCTTACAAGTGTTCTGCTGTTGTAATCCATTGTTGTCTCCCAGAGCTGATTGAAGTCCATCTCTCCAAGACCTTTATAACGCTGAATTTCTATCTTATTTGCTGATCCTTTTTCCTTAAGCTCAGCAAGAAGTTTCTCCTGCTCTGCATCTGAATATGTATACCAGATTTCTTTTCCTCTCTTTACTCTGAAGAGTGGTGGCTGAGCTGCATATACATGTCCCTGCTCAATCAGTTCCGGCATAAATCTGAAGAAGAATGTCAGAAGCAGTGTTCTGATATGAGCACCATCTACATCGGCATCGGTCATAATAACAATCTTATGATAACGGAGTTTCGATATATCAAATTCCTTACCAATACCGCAGCCAAATGCTGTAATCATATTCTTAATCTCTTCTGAATTAAGAATTCTGTCGAGTCTTGCTTTCTCTACGTTAAGAATTTTACCTCTAAGAGGAAGAACAGCCTGTCTCTTTCTGTCTCTTCCCTGCTTAGCACTACCGCCGGCAGAGTCACCCTCTACAAGGAAAATCTCACTGAGTGCAGGGTCCTTCTCTGAGCAGTCTGCAAGCTTACCAGGAAGTGATGTGCTATCGAGTACTGAAGTCTTTCTTACGGTATCTCTAGCCTTACGAGCAGCTTCTCTTGCTCTTGCAGCCTTTACGCACTTCTCTATAATAGCTTTTGCCTGCTTAGGATTCTCTTCAAGGAAGAATGTCAGATATTCCGCAGTATTAGTCTCTACAAAGCCCTTAACTTCTGAATTACCGAGCTTTGCTTTTGTCTGACCCTCAAACTGAGGATTAGTAAGCTTAACACTGATTACTGCTGTAATACCTTCTCTTACATCATCTCCCTGAAGATTATCTTCATTATCCTTAAGAAGCTTATTCTTTCTTGCATAATCATTGATTGTTCTTGTAAGAGCCGTCTTAAATCCAACAAGGTGATATCCACCTTCTGTTGTATTGATATTGTTTGCATAAGAAAGAATCAGTTCGCTGAATCTGTCAGTATACTGAAGTGATACCTCAACTTCATATCCATCTTTCTCAAATTCAAAGTAGAAAATCTTATCATTAATTACTTCCTTGTTCTTATTAAGATGTTCTACGAACTGCTTAATTCCTCCCTCATAGAAGAACTTATCTTTAGCTTTCTTTCCTTCTCTCTTGTCTTCAATTGTGATTGTAAGACCTTTGTTCAGAAAAGCCATCTCTCTGAGTCTTCTGTGAAGTGTCTCATAGTCATATACAGTTTCTTCAAAAATTGCCGGATCAGGCCAGAACTGTGTCTTTGATCCGCTGGTTCTAGGACCTGCTTCACCAATAACCTTAAGCTCAGATACCTTTGATCCTGTCCAGTACTCCTGCTGATATACTTTGCCATCTCTTGTTACCTCAACAACCATATGTGTTGAAAGAGCATTAACAACAGAAGCACCTACACCGTGAAGTCCTCCGGATACCTTATATCCTCCACCACCGAACTTACCGCCGGCATGGAGCTTAGTATGAATAACCTCAACTGCAGGAATTCCCATCTTAGGGTGAATATCTACAGGCATTCCACGACCGTTATCCTTAACAGTAATAGAATTGTCAGGTTCGATAGTAACTTCTATCTTAGTACAGAATCCTGCAAGTGCCTCGTCAACCGAGTTATCTACAATCTCATATACGAGATGATGAAGTCCGGCCGGACCTGTACTACCGATGTACATTCCCGGTCTTACTCTTACCGGCTGAAGACCTTCAAGGACCTGAATTTGTTCTGCACTATAATCTTGTTTGTTTGCCATTACTTATGTCCTTTTTTATAAAAATTGTGCTGTCGGGTCGCAGCATCTTCTTTTTTATACAAAAAAATACAGTGCCCGAATTATTTTACGCCCATATTTTACCATATAAGCGATTTTTTTGCAATTACTGACACTATATATTGTTTTTATAGAAAAAACCGTTAAAACTGAAATTTTAACGGTTTTTCAAGATATTAGTATTTTTTTATTATTTCTACTGTGCCGTTTTCAACACTATACACAGATGCATTATTTAATTTCTGCATGATTTCTTCATTAACTTCAGTTGAGGTGATGAAAATCTGAACGTCCTCAATTTCATTTACAAGAAATCTCTGTCTTTCAATATCCAGTTCACTCAGCACATCATCGAGAATAAGAATAGGTGCTTCTTCAAGAGTGTCTTTTGCTAATCTTACCTCTGCCAGTTTGAGACTCAAAGCAATAGTTCTCTGCTGTCCCTGAGATCCGAATTTCTTTGCATCCATTCCATTAATATAGAATTCAAGATCATCTCTGTGGGGACCTCTGCCTGCATGACCATTATAGATATCTCTATCTCTGTCATCAAGAAGCTGACTATACATATCGTCAGCATTTGATGCGCTTATAGTTTCCTTATATTTAATAGTAAGATTTTCTCTTTCTCCTGAAATAGCTTTCTGAATTTCTGCAGCTCTTTCAGATAACATTTCTGTAAAATCTCTTCTATATCTGATTACTTCATAACCTGCTTCGGCGATCTGTCTGTCATAGATATCAAGAATATTCTCATCAAAACTTCTATTATCTGCCTTGAGAATAGCGTTTTTTTGTTTTAATGTTTCATTATATTTACGAAGCTGTTCATAATATCCAGGTCTTATCTGAGATATCTCCTTATTAAGGAAGCTTCTTCTTCTATCAGGATCATCTTTTATTATTCTTAAATCTTCCGGTGAAAAAATAATTACTACCAGGTTATTAAGCAGTTCTGTAGTCGTACGTATTACTTTACCATCTTTTGTAATCATTTTCTTACCTTTACTATTAATGGCAATATTAATATTCTTTTCTATGCCTTCACTTTCAATCAGAACATTTACACGAGCAATATCTTCATTAAATCTAACCATATCAGCAGCATTGTTGGTTCTAAAAGAACGTGCAAAAGCACAGAGATAAACCGCCTCAATAAGGTTGGTTTTACCCTGTGCATTCTCGCCAATGACAATATTCCTGGATTCATCTAATTCCAGTTCTGCCGATTCATAATTTCTGAAGTTGTTTAATTTAATTTCTCTTACTATCAATTAATTAATCCTGATTGGAAGAACCAGATACTTGAACTTATCACCCTTAAGAGGTTTGATAATGCATGGTGAAATCTGATCCTTAAAGTTAATTACAATTTCCTCGTCCTCAATTACTGAGAGTACATCCTTAAGATATTTTGAATTAAGACCGATGAGAATATCTTCACCTTCCTTAATAATCTCAATCTTCTCTTCAATATTACCTTCTTCACTCAATGACTTAAGAACAATGATATCATCCTCAATATTGAACTTAATCAGATTGTTATTCTGTACTGATGTAAGAAGTGAAGCTCTATCTATACTCTTAAGAAGCATATCTCTCTGAACTCTTACATTGATATTTCCTTCTTTATTAAGAATTCTCTCATAATCAATGTACTTTCCGGAGAATGTATTAATTACTACCTTATTATTATCAAATATAAAAATTACTTTCTTATCTACTATCTCAATGCTGATTGAATCCTCACCATCATCGCTGATAATCTTTGCAACATCATTTGCAAGCTTTGCAGGAATAATAACGCTGATATCTTTATCATTATCTACAGGTATATTATAAGTAGCAATTCTGAAAGGATCTACGGCAACCATCTTCATGTTACCTTCTTTTATTTCAAGAAGTACGCCTGTAAGAATTCCGTTAAAATCATCTGTTGATGCTGAGAAAGCTGTCTTTCTGATAATTTTCTTTACATTTTCTTTTGAAAGAAGAATTCTCTCTTCGCCTTCATTCAGCTTAAGCTTTGGAAACTCGTCTGAATCAAAACATACAATTTCTGCTGTTGAACCAGCACATTTAATATTGATTTTGTTCTTCTCATCATTATATTCAATAAGAACTTCATCTTCAGGAAGCTTTGCAACAATACTTGAGAAAAGCTTTGCAGGAACTACGAATGAACATTTACCATCACATTCTGCTTTGATAACAGTCTCAATAGTTATTGTAGTATCTGTTGCTGTAAGCTTCATTTCATTATTATCAATCTCAACCATAATTCCCTCAAGAATAAATGATGTAGTTCTTGAAGGAACTGAATGTGATACATTATTTAATGCTTTATTTAAATCGCTTCTGCTGCAGTAGATTTTCATTCGAAAACTCCTTTTTTTATTTATATTATTTTTGTAGTTGTAGTAGGGGCTATGGATAAGTAGTATAACTCACAGACCTGTTGATTTTACTGGGTTTAAGGCTTGTCAGCTATGTGGATAACTTATGCATAACTATGTGGAAAAAATGTGGATAATTAAAGATTGTTATCTTGCTTCTATTTTATTACTGATTGCAGCTATATCTTCTGCCAGTGTTTCATCATACTGAAGCTGTTCTTCAACTTTCTCACATGCGTGCATTACAGTTGAATAATGTCTGTCACCAAAGAGCTTACCAATCTTCTGGAAAGATATATCTGTATTCTCTCTGCAGAGATACATTGCAATCTGTCTTGGATTATTAATCTCTGCTTTTCTTGTCTTTGAATCAAGATCTGCAACTTTAATCTTATAATATGAAGCAACAACCTGTTTAATTCTTTCAGGTTCAACTGCTTTCGAAGTATCACTTATTACATCTTTAAGAATCTTTCTTGCATATTCTGCAGAAACCGGCTCATGAAGAAGTTCAGAGAAACCTACTACTCTGTTAAAAGCACCTTCAAGTTCGCGAACATTATCCTTTATATGTTCAGCTATGATTCCGCATGCTTCATATACTCCGTCAGTTATTTCAATTCCCTTCTGTTCAGCTAATTTGCAGAGAATCGCAACTCTTGTCTCATAATCAGGTGGCTGAATATCAGCAAGCATATTCCATGAGAATCGTGTACGAAGTCTTTCATCAATGTCCTCAAGCTGTGTTGGAGGACAGTCTCCTGTAATAATAATCTGTTTATTATTATTGTAGAGTGCTTCGAAGGTATGGAAAAATTCTT
>JAZUII010000076.1:0-33381 GCA_045642105.1 Anaerovoracaceae bacterium
CGTTCATTCTTGCTGCCTCAACAGCATCCTCAACAATCTCAACACCGTAGACCTTCGCGGCCTTGAGCGCCATCAGCTGAGTGATTGTGCCGGTTCCGCAGTAGAGATCATACACAGTCTTTGAATCGATGTTCGGAATAAGCTCGAGAGCCTCGCTGTAGAGACGCTCTATCGCATCGATGTTGGTCTGGAAGAAAGCGAAAACTTTTACCTTGAACTTGAGACCGAGAATCTCCTCGTTGTAGTAATCTCTTCCGTAGATGACTTTTGTTCCCTGGTCATATACGGCGTCCGCAAGGCTGTCGTTGGTTGTTCTGAGAATTCCAACGATAGTCTTGTCGAGCTTCAGGTCAAGGAGCATATCCCTGAAAGCTTCCTCATCAAAACCCTCTTCGCTCGTTGTTACGATATCGATGAGGAGCTCATTTGTTCTTACTCCGCATCTTACGATGAGATTGCGAAGAAGTCCCATGTGTGTCTTCTTGTGATATTTCGCATATCCTTTCTCGATGCAGAAGGCCCTTGTCGCATGAAGAATTCTGTTGAAATCCTCAGGAACAAGCTGGCACTCATCAGTAGTGATGATGGACATGAAATGTCCCTTCTTATGCATGCCCACCTCAAGCTCGCCGCCGATGCAGAGGTCGCCGAAGGTGTATTCCATTTTGTTTCTGTATCCGTAAGGAGTAAAAGCCGCCTTCATTCCCTCATACACGTCGATGTCTATATTGTGGTTGATGAGAAGCTTTCTCACCTGTCTGTCCTTGGACTCAAGCTGCTCCTGATAAGGAGTTCCCTGATATATGCAGCCTCCGCAGTTCTCGTGCATCGGGCATAATGGTCTTTCGTTAGTCATTGTATTCTCCATACTTATTGTAAAATTCTCTCTTATATTCGAGGAAGCGGTCCTCTTCGATGGCTTTTCTGATGTTTGCCATCATATTAACCAGGAAGTGTGTGTTGTGCTCTGAGAGCAGCATTGAACTCAGAATCTCCTCTGATTTGTAAAGGTGTCTGAGATATGCTTTTGAGTAGTTGCGGCAGCAGTAGCAGTCGCACTCAGCATCGAGCGGCTCAAAAGCTCTCTCCCACTTCTGATTCTTTATATTAACCTTGCCACAGCTTGTCATTGCCATTCCGTGTCTTGCAAGTCTTGTAGGAAGCACGCAGTCGAACATGTCGATTCCACGCTCAACACCTTCAAAGAGATAATCCGGTGTTCCTACTCCCATTACATATCTTGGCTTCTCCTGTGGCAGATAATCTGCACAGTCGTCAAGAACCTCAAGCATCATTTCCTTAGGCTCACCTACCGAAAGTCCGCCGATTGCATAGCCCGGAAGATCGAACTCTACAATCTGATCAGCGCTGAGTTTACGAAGGTCTTTGTACATTCCTCCCTGCATGATACCGAAAAGAGACTGGTTCTCTACGTTGTGATGTGCCTTTACACATCTCTCGAGCCATCTTGTTGTTCTGTAGAGTGAATCCTTTGTATATCTGTAATCTGCAGGATATGGCACGCACTCGTCGAAAGCCATCATGATATCTGAACCGAGATCTGTCTGAACCTTGATTGAATCCTCAGGTCTCATCATGTGTCTTGAACCGTCAAGATAGGACTGGAACTTAACGCCTTCCTCTGTAATCTTTCTCATCTTACCGAGTGAGAAAACCTGGAATCCGCCGCTGTCTGTCAGAATTGACTTGTTCCAGTTCATGAACTTGTGAAGTCCGCCCGCCTCTCTTACGATGTCTGAACCGGGTCTCAGAAAGAGATGGTAAGTATTGCCGAGAATAATCTCAGCACCGGTTTTCTCAACATCTTCAGGCTTCATGGCCTTTACCGTCGCCTGAGTTCCAACCGGCATGAATACCGGAGTCTCTATTGTTCCATGCTTTGTTGTGATTCTTCCGCGTCTTGCTCTTGTGCGCGAATCCTTATGTAAAAGCTCGAATTTGAGTGCTTTTTCCATAATAATTATTCCCCTTCTATTTGATAAGCATAGCGTCCCCGTAGCTGAAGAATCTGTACTTCTCCTCTACGGCTTCTTCGTATGCCTTAAGTATTTCTTCCCTGTCATAAAGTGCCGAGATAAGCATCAGCAGTGTTGACTTTGGCAGATGGAAGTTGGTGATAAGTGCATCAACCAGCTTGAATGTGTAGCCCGGATAGATGAAAATTCCTGTGCTCATATCTCCTGCCTGCACTCTCCAGCCGTCTTCTGTCTCTACAGCAGCGCTCTCGAGGGTTCTTGTCGAAGTAGTGCCGACCGAGATTATGCGTCCGCCTGCTTCGATTGTATCGTTGATGGTTCTGGCAGCCTCATCGCTCACCGAACACTCTTCGAAGTGCATCTTGTGCTCCTCAACGACGTCAACTTTTACCGGACGGAACGTTCCTATGCCGACGTGCAGTGTGACGTAAGCGATTTTAACGCCCATCTCCTCTATTTCCTTGAGAAGTTCTTCGGTAAAATGCAGCCCCGCTGTCGGTGCTGCAACTGATCCGTCGATACGGCTGTATACAGTCTGGTACATCTCTTTGTCTTCATCCTCAGCAGCTCTTGCAATGTAAGGAGGAAGTGGCATACTTCCTATTTCCTCGAGCCGCTCCATGAAAATTCCTTCATACTCGAACTCGATGAGTCTTGTACCGTTCTCCTTGTCGTGGTAGCCGAGGATATGAGCCTTGAAAGTCTTGTTTTCGTCAAGGATTACTGTATCACCCTCGTGGAGTCTCTTACCCGGTCTTACCATGGACTCCCACTTGTCGCCTTCAATGCGCTTGATGAGAAGAAGCTCGATGTGTGCGCCTGTGCTCTCTTTGATTCCGTACATTCTCGCAGGAATAACTCTTGAGTCGTTGAGCACCAGGCAGTCACCCGGCTTCATGTATTCTTTGATGTCGAAGAAATGTCTGTGCTCGATTGAGTGATCCTCCATATCGAGAACCATCAGTCTGCAGGCATCTCTCTGCTCTGATGGCTTCTGCGCAATCAGTTCTTCTGGTAATGTGTAGTCAAATTCTTCAATTCTCACGAATCTATCTTTCCTTTACTGTTCTTCTTTATAGAGGTGCATGAGTCCGAGATGCTCATAAGCTTCTTTTGCCGCAACTCTGCCCTTCTGTGTTCTGTATATGAGTCCCGCCTGAATCAGGTATGGCTCGTTGGCATCTTCAAGTGTAACTCTCTCTTCTCCAATTGATGAAGCGATTGTTTCGATTCCCACAGGTCCGCCGTTAAAATTCTTAATGATGCAAGTCAGTATGTCTCTGTCGAGTTTCTCAAGTCCGAGCTCGTCAACTCCAAGTGCATCGAGCGCCTTCTTTGTCGTAGCAATGTCTACATTGCCGTCGCCAATTACAGCAGAGAAATCTCTGACTCTCTTAAGGAGTCTGTTGCCTATACGAGGTGTTCCTCTTGAACGCTTTGCAAGCTCTTCAAGCGACTCCTCATCAATGTTAACTCCAAGCACATTTGCTGTTCTGTTTAAGATATCTTTAATCTCTTCAACAGTGTAGAACTCGAATTTCGATACAATACCGAATCTGTCTCTCAATGGTGCGCTGAGGCTTCCTGCTCTTGTTGTCGCACCGATGAGAGTAAACTTCGCAATATCGATTCTAAGTGATCTTGCTGAAGGACCCTTGCCGATGATGATATCGAGAGCATAGTCTTCCATCGCTGAATAGAGAACTTCTTCTACAGATCTGTTCATTCTGTGAATCTCATCGATGAAGAGTACATCGTTCTCGTTCAGATTGGTAAGAATAGCTGCGAGATCGCCCGCCCTTGCGATTGCAGGACCTGATGTGACCTTGATATCAACCCCAAGCTCGTTAGCGATGATGCCGGCGAGGGTTGTTTTACCAAGACCCGGAGGGCCGTAGAAAAGCACATGATCAAGCGGCTCGCCTCTCATTCTGGCTGCCTCGATATAGATGGACAGATTGTCCTTGGCTGCTGACTGTCCACAGTATTCACTTAAGTACTGAGGTCTCAGAGTGAGCTCACCGTTAAGCTCGTAAGGCTTAGCCTCAGTTGATGTAATTCTGTCTGCCATTTCGTCTCCTTAGCACCTACATGAGATATTTGAGTGCCTTCTTAATGTATTCCTCGGCGCTGATACCTTCGTCCGGTACGCTGCCGATTGCTGCTTCGGCTTCTTTCTTGGTGTAGCCGAGTGTTGTAAGAGCTATAATTGCTTCTGCTCTCTCTCCTGCTGCTGCAGTCACTATATTGCTTCCGGCATCAGGCATAATAGCATCTCCAAATGGATCAACGCTGATTTTCTCACTGAGCTCGAGAATAACTCTCTCAGCGGTCTTCTTGCCGACACCCTGAGCCTTGGAGATTGCAGATGCGTCCTTGCTCGCTATTGATGCTCTTATCTGATTAGGTGTTCCAAGCGACATGATTGCAAGACCGGCCTTTGGACCCACACCGTTGACTGTGATGAGCATCTCAAAAAGTCTCAACTCGTCTTCATCTGCAAATCCGTACAGCGACATTCCGTCTTCCTTAACCTGCAGATATGTATATACAGAAAGCGTATCGCCTTCTCTTGCAGTAAGGAGCGAAGAAGCGTCAGGCACGAAAATCCTGAAGCCTATTCCGCCGGCTGTCTCAATGACGATTGCACCTTTGTCATAGTATAAATATTCACCTTTGATGTATCTGATCATTTCCGTAGTTCTCCGATTTGTATCGTCTATGTATTGCCAAAATAAATTTTATCTGTAAACGCGGCTTCCACGTGAATGCGCGTGACATATTGCTGCTGCAAGTGCGTCTGCAGTATCGTCCGGCTTCGGCACTTTCTCAAGGCCGAGTATTGTCTTAACCATCGCCTGAACCTGCTTCTTCTCGGCTCTGCCGTAGCCAACCAGCGACTGCTTAATCTGAAGCGGAGTGTACTCCGCGAGTTTTACATCGTACTGAACGCACGCAAGAAGCGCAACACCTCTCGCTTCGGCAACCAGTATTCCCGTCGTGGTGTTGGTATTGAAGAACAGCTCCTCAACAGATACCTCCTCCGGCTGATACTTCTGGATGATCTCTGTAAGTTCATTGTAAATGATGTGAAGTCTGTCTTCCGGCGGAGTGTGAGCCTCTGTTGTTATTGCGCCATATGCTACAGGCGTGAATCTGTTGCCCTTATAATCTACAATTCCCCAGCCCATAATTGCATAGCCAGGGTCTATTCCAAGTATTCTCATCGCATAATTCTCCTATTTACTATTCTACCAAAATACTCGCCTGTTGTCTAACCGGAACGGCTCGATATTGAGGGATATTACACGATAAAATGAGCCTATTTTTTATGTATAATTATGCTATAATGTGCATATATCGTATAACAACGGAGGTCGAAATGCGTTATTCAAGACAGAACAAGATACTGGAAATCATAAGCACATATGAAGTAGAGACACAGGATCGTCTACAGGAGCTTCTCCAGGAGGCCGGTTACAATGTAACCCAGGCAACTATTTCCAGAGACATCAAGGAACTTCAGCTGATTAAGGGACTCTCAAAGAGCGGCAAATACAAGTATGTTGCAAGCAACTATCAGGAGCGTCCTATTTCAGAAAGATTCATAAAGATTTTCCGCGAGACAACTCTGTCATGGTCTGCTGCTCAGAATCTTATAGTTGTCAAAACTCTCTCGGGCTGCGGCAATGCTGCTGCAGAGGCTATCGACTGTCTCGAACTTCCGCATATTGTCGGCACTATCAGCGGAGACAATACGATGCTCGTTGTTGTAGACAAAGAAGAGAACGTAAAGTCAATCACAAGCGCTTTTGATAAGATGATTAACAAGAAGGACGAATAATATATGCTGAACCGCATTGTAATCGACAACTTCGCAACTATAGAGCACCTTTCTTTTGACCTGGGCGAATCGCTCAATATCATTACCGGTGAGACCGGTGCCGGCAAATCGGTGCTCGTACAGGCTATAAGCACAGCCCTCGGTGACAGGGCTGATATTTCTATGGTCAGAACAGGCCAGGATAAAGCTGTTATTCAGATTGCCGGTGAGAAGAACGGTGAAGATGTGATTATCGTAAGGGAGCTTCTCTCTTCAGGTAAAAGCATCGCTAAGCTCAACGGCGAGATGGTTACTCTTGCGCAGTTAAGATCTTTCTGTGCAGACTGGGTTGACATCCACGGTCAGTATGACAATCAGCAGATTCTTAACCCGGATAATCATATCCTCATCACAGACAGCTTCCATAATGACGCTATCTCAGCGGAACTTGATAAAATGCAGCAGCTCTACGAGGAGCATCGCAAAGCAAAGAAAGCTTACCATGACCTTCTGGCCGCTGAGAAGTCGGCAAAGGATGATAAGAGCTACTATGAATATGAAGTAAACTATATCAGCTCGCTCAATCTACAGCCGCATGAAGATGAAGAGTTGCAGGACATGCTCGGCCTCATGAAGAACAGCGAGCGCATCTTTACTGCAGTCAACTCTTCATATTCTGCAATGCACGAGTCTGATTCTTCAATCCTGACAGTACTAAACAGAGTTGCCGGTGAGCTTCAGTCAGTATCAGGCTACAGCGAATCACTCACTGCCCTCTCTTCTCAGGTTATGGATATCTACTACCAGCTTGAGGATGTATCTGACAGGTTAAGAGATGTATCTTCTTCCCTCTCATTCGATGAGGAAGACCTTAACAACGCATCAGAGAGACTTTCTGCAATTGAAGAAGCCAAGCGCAAATACGGCAGAAGCCTGGATGATATCATTGCATACTGCAATGAACTCGAGAATAAGCTCGGTCTCATCCAGAACTTCGATTATGAGAAGAAGCGCCTGCTTCAGGAATTGAATGAAGCATACGGCAGAATGAATCGTCAGGCTGAACACGTAAGTGAACTTCGCCATATAATTGCAGAGAGACTTGAATCAGCCGTAAGAACTGAGCTCCTTGATCTTGATTTTGCAAATTCAGACTTCAAGATCAGCATTGAAGAACTCGATGAAATCGGATCTCTCGGCAAGGACAAGCTTGAATTCATGATTTCAACAAATCCCGGTGAACCGCTTATGCCACTTGCGAGGATTGCATCCGGCGGTGAGATTTCACGTATCATGCTTGCCTTCAAGCACATCATAGGCAACAGCGACAAAGTAGAGTCTATGATTTTCGACGAGATTGATACCGGAATAAGCGGAAGAACTGCTCTGACAGTCGGCCGCAAACTCCGAGAGATTTCCGGCCATCACCAGATTATCTGCATCACTCACCTGCCTCAGATTGCAGCCTTCGGTCAGGACAACTACCTGATTACAAAGGAAATAAGTGACAACAAGTCACATACTGTAATCCAGCACCTCGATGCAGAAGGCAAAGAGAAAATGGTTGCAACACTCTTCAGCGGATCAGCAAGCGACAACGCAAGAGAAGCTGCAAGAGAACTTATTTCTAGTACACATAATTAGATAGAATACATCAATATAGATTAAAAGGTGCGCCGACCGGCGCACCTTTTTCTGTCCCACTATATCATCTATGGTCTGGCGCTCTTCACTGCTGAATAAGCGCTTGTACCGCCTGCACTGTTAACAGACTTAACCTTGTAATAATATTTTTTACCGCTGGTTACTGAGCTGTTGACATAACTTGTATTTATTGTTGTGCTGTAGCTCTTGTAGCTTGAACCATCTGTACTGCGATAGATCTTGTACTTGCTTGCTCCGCTGACAGCTTTCCAGCTAAGCTTTACCTTTCCGCCTGTAGTACTGATGCTTATTGCCGGTGCCTTAAGCACTTTTACAGACTTAATTGTGGAGTAACTGCTGACCCAGCTTTTTGTTTTTGATGTCTTTATAGCCTTGACCTTGTAGTAATATGTTTTGCCACTGGTTACAGAGCTGTTGGTATAGCTTGTCTTTGTAGTCTTACCATAATAACTGAAGGTCTTGCCGTCTGTACTGCGATAAATCTTGTACGTATTAGCTCCTTTTACTGCTACCCAACTCAGCTTCACTTTGCCTGATGAGAGTGCAGCTTTGAGTACTGGTGTGGTCAGAGGTACGGTGCTCTTCACTGTTGAGTAAGGACTTGCATATTCTGTGTCCCCCTCTGTAGCTGAAGCCTTAACCTTGTAGTAGTACTTTTTGCCACTGGTTACTGAGCTGTTAATCCAGGTTGTCTTCTGTGTTGAGCTATAGCGTTTGAATGTCTTTCCATCTGTGCTGCGATAAATCAGGTACTTGTCAGCGCCATTTACTTTATCCCAGCTAAGCTTAACTTTTCCGTCGGTCTTGCTGATTTTTACTACAGGTGCGTCAGACAGAAGCTTGTCTGTATAGTTGTCTGTATAACTGTAGCCGCATGTGCTGCATGTATATGTAGTGTAACCCTTCTTTGTATAAGTAGGATCTGTCACAACTGACTCATAATCATGACCAAGCGCTTCGCCTTTTGTTACTGAACCCTTTGCTGTCTGCTGTGCCTCGAAAGCCTCATTATCGAAGGATGCTTCGTAATGGCCTTTTTCCGGGTTAGTGCAGTCGGCATCTGTATCCTTTACATATGTGCCTTCTGCCGTCTCAGTCTGTGTATGACCGCTTACACCTGCTTCACATACTGTACAGCTTCTCTTTGCTGTACACTTGTCTTCATTCCAGCTGTATGATGGCTTGCCATACTTGTGCCCAAGGGCTTTGCCATCAGTAAATGTATCTGTGTCACTTGATTCGCCGCACTTGCAGCTCTTGAAGTATTCTGCTGCATCAGTACATGTTGCCTCGCTCTTCAGATACTTCGCTTCAGCCAGCTCCTGATCGAATACATGTGTGTGCTGCCATGGAGATTCAAAGTATTTATTTCCGAATGCGTCTGAAGAATTGCTTTTGTTGCCTGTTACGGTGATATGGTCTTTATCAGCTCCTGCAGCGAAAGTAACTCCGTCTCCAAGTGTGAGCGTTACATTGTTTCCTCCAACTCCGGCATAATCTGATTTTGCGGTAACTGTACCGCCGTTGATTGTAATATTGCCGCCGTCACCACTTTTGCCACAGCCGATTCCGGCCGCATGCGTACTCCAGCCCTCTGCAGTTACATTACCGCCATTGATGGTAATATTCCCGCCGCTGCCACTTACTCCGCCGCCGATTCCAACTTCACCTTTTGCTGTAACTGCGCCGCCGTTGATTGTAACATTGCCGCCGCTGCCGTTCTCGCCTCCACCGATAGCTGCCTGACCCGCAAGGCATTTTGCATTAACAGTTCCGCCATAAATCGTGAGATTGCCTCCGTCAGCGTCCTTGCCGCCTCCGATTCCGGCAGCATAGCCACCATGACCATCTGCAGAAATGTTACCGTCAAAAACATTGATGGTTCCGCCGTCTCCTTTATATCCACCGCCAATTCCGGCACCATAGGTACTTCCCTTTGCGGAAATAACACCGCCGTGAATGTTTATTGTTCCGCAATTCTCTTTGTCATCTCCATCAGAGCCGCCGATTCCGGCTACACGATATGCAACTGCATTTGATTCAAAGGCTCCGGTGCCCTTCTTCTGTGCATAGATATTCAGCGTATTTCCTTCTGAAACACCTGTACCTCTTGTGCATGTCAGTTTCGCACCATCACACAAAATGATATTTGCGGTGCCGTTAACATTAACATGGTTATCAATAGTTACATCTTTAGACACAACATACCATTTGCCGTCTTCAAATGATGTAAGTGTTTTCTTTACTCTGATATAGTCCTCACAGTTTCCATCTTCGTGCTTTACAGCCTGGTTTCCGTCCACTGTGTAATAGATATATTCTACAGAATCCAATACATCAGTGGTTCTGACATATCTTGGTCCAAGTGCTTCTGATGCGTTATCAGCATCACCTGTAACTGTGATATTGTCTTTGCCTGCACCCGCTTCATAACTTACGTCTTCTCCAAGTGCAAAAGTGCAGTAGTTGATAGCAGAATAATCACCAGTTGCTGTAACTGTACCGCCGTTGATTGTAACACTGCCGTTCTGATCGTGGGTTCCTCCAATAGCAACATCTCCACCGCTTGCGTTTACTGTACCGCCGTTGATTGTGATATTGCCTGAGTATCCGTTATAACCTCCGCCGATTCCGCATGCCTTGCCGTCAGCAGTCGCATTAACAGTACCGCCATAGATTACTGTATTTCCGCCATCGCCACTTCGTCCGCCGCCAATCGCAGCAGAATACTCGCCGCCATCAGCGCTTACTTTTCCATCAAATACAGTGAGGCTGCCTCCATTGCTTTCAGCTCCTCCACCGATTCCTGCACCCTGATTAGTTCCGGCTGCAGTAAGTGTTACGCCGTGGATACTGATGCTGCCGCCGTCCTGGTGAACATTTCCGCCAACAGCTGCAACGCCGACCTCACCGCCCGTCTGTGCAACAAGGGATCCTGTGCCTTCTGACTGGCCGTAGATGTTCAGAGTATTGCCATCTGAAACAGCAATTCCCTTTGAAGCCGTCAGTGTTGCGCCATCCAGAAGAATAAGGTTAGATGTGCCGGCAACAGTCAGTCGGTCACCAAGTTCAACATCACCTTTGACAATGTACCACTTGCCGTCTTCAAAAGCTGTTGTTGTGCTTTTAACTTTTTTGTAGTCCGTGCAGTTTCCATCTTCGTGCTTTACAGCTTTATTTCCATCTGCTGTGTAGTAGATATATTCTACGGGAACTAATACGTCGGTTGCTTCAAAATACTTCTTGCCAAAAGCCTCGGAAACGTTATCATTGTCTCCGCTTACCCAGATACTGTCTTTATCTGCGCCTGCTTTAAAGGTCACATTTTCTCCAAGTGTGAGTGTGCCGTCTGTGCCGTTCTGACCTGCTCCGACACCACGATATCCGCTGGCAGTAACGCTGCCGCCATTGATCGTAACATTGCCGCCATTACCATATCTGCCGCCACCGATTCCAGCGTTGTAATTCATTCCGGTTGCAGTAACATTTCCACCATTGATGGTAATATTGCCGCCGGAACCATTTTCACCGCCACCGATTCCAGCGCCACAGCTATGCGCTGTAACTGTTCCGCCATTGATGGTTATATCGCCGCTATCGCAGCCGTTTCCGCCTCCAATTGCAGCACCAGCTGTGCTTAACTGCTTTGCGTCAACAGTGCCGCCGTAGATAGTAATACTGTCAACTCTGCCGCCGGTGCCGCCGCCGATTCCGGCGCGGTATCCGCCATCGCTTTCAGCTGTAATCTTTCCGTCAAAAATATTAATGCTGCCGCCTATGCCGCCATCTCCGGTGCCTATTCCTGAACCAAAACGATCCGAAACAGCCTCTATTATTCCTCCATGAATGTTAACAGTACCGCAGCTCTGACCGTTTAAGCCGCCAATACACGCACCATTGGAAATGCCCTTACCCGAAGAAAAGTGTCCTGTTCCCTCAGACTGTGCATATATATTCAGAGTGTTGCCAGCGTTTACAGTTATTCCGTATTCAGTGTCCAGCTTCACACCATCACAAAGGATGAGGTTTGCCGTGCCGTTCACCGTTATACGACTGCCGATCCTGACATCCTCAGAAACAACATACCATTTGCCGTTGTCAAATGATGCAGTTGAACTTGTGACTGCTGTATAGTCTTCGCAGATTCCGTCAGTATGCTTAACTGCAGTATTTCCGTCCACTGTGTAGTAAATGTAGGAAACAGCATCTGCATTACTGCTTGCCAGTGCTTCAATCGCAGTCATAGGCATCATGCTTATGCATATAACCAGACTGAAGAATAAACTTGCCAATCTTTTTCTCTTCATTTGCTCCTCCTCGGAAAATATAAATCGAACACTGCTTCCGTCAAAGAGTGCAGCATTTAATATCACTGGTTTTCTTTAATGTAATTATATATTATATGACATTTGAGTTGCATATTTCTTACAAATAATATAAAAGTTTTTACAACAAAAAAAGAAACCGCGCGCTTAAGGCCTGAATCCTTTTTCGCGACAGCTCCTTCTATCTATCTCTATCTTCTATACACCCAGTATAAACAGCTGGAATGCCAGATTTCCCTCCATATTGCCGGACTTTATATCCTTATCGATATTGTACAGACCAATCAGCAGGTTGGCCAGACGTTCTTTGCTGAACTGTCTTGCAGCCTGATAAGCCTTCTTGAATCTGAACTCGTTCACGCCGGTTGCCTTCGCCATCTGCGGAATCGAATAACCCGCCTGTGAAAGCTCAACCGCATCATACATTATCTCGAACTGCTTGGTCATAAGTCCGATTATAGGCATGAGCTGATCCATATCAGTGACAATATTCACCGCAAGCTCCATAGCACGCTTCTTGTCACCCGAAGTAATTGCATCAACCAGATTAAAGACATATCGGTCCTCTTCACCTATCATCAGCTCCTCGATCAGTGCCATGCTGATTCTTTCATCAGTGCAGGCATTATTAATTCTGTCGAGGTCAGCCATAATATCCTTCAGATGGTATCCGCTATCTCTGTTGAAGTAACCTGAAAGATCAATCAGGTAGTCCATCTCACGCTGTCCGAGCATATTGCCTGCGGCGTGCACTTTCTTGCTGATAAAACCCTTCAGTTGCGTGCGGTCAAGTCGCGAAAACTCGTAGGCAGTACATGTCTTCTGAAGTTTCTTTCCGAAAGATGTGAGCTCCTTTGGACCTACCGGAACTTCGAAAATAAGTATTGAGGAATCATTGCCTGACGATACCAGATTGAGCAGTGCCTTCTCATCCGCTTCGCCATATATTTTCTTATATGCCGGCTTGAAATCTCTGACAACAACAACTCTTCTGTCTGAGAACATAGAATAAGCTCTCGACGAACTTATGATATCTGAAGCAGCACAAGTCTCGCCGTCCAAAATCTGATAATCAAGAACCTTCATACTCTCATCAACATATTTATCTGCGACGAGATCCTCGGCCCAGTCAATCAGATACTTCTCCTCACCAGAGAAGAAAAGACAACTTCCGATATTGTCCTTCTTATAATCGTTGTAGAAATCCTGATAAGCCATTTAACCTTCCTGTTCGTGCAGCGGATAAGGCTTCATCAGATCAACTCTGATCGTGCCTCTGCTAGTGATATCCAGTCCGACTGCTCCGTTAATATCCGTTCTGTATATCTCAATCCCCTTCTGCTCAAGCCGCTCCACCGTCTGTGCATGAGGATGTCCGTACATATTATTTGCCCCGACAGATATAACTGCAATATCCGGATCAACCGCATCCAGAAAAGCTTCACTTGAACTGCTCTTGCTTCCATGGTGCGCAACCTTGAGAACATCGCAATCAAGTACATCTGTACCGCTGTAGTATTGTAACATATCAGCTTCATCTTCCTCAAGGAGGTCACCAGTCACCATGATTTTGCGTCCTTTTATGCACACGATATAGACCATATTGAACTCATTGGCTTCATCTGCATCCACCATCTCATGCGAGACAGTATGAACAGGCCATACGGGCATGATATAGCAGTCATCAGCCATCTTATATCTGTAAGAAGCCTTCACGAACTTCACCCTGGCATATGGATTATCATAACTTCTTCTGTAAGCATCAGACAGACTGATCTCCTTCACTTCATAAATCTTACTGAGTTCAGCAATTCCCTTATAGTGGTCCGTATGCAGATGCGTAAGAAAAGCATTATCAACGTCTGAAGCGCCATTGGCCAGCATGTACGGAAGAAGTATCTGTTCTCCGATATTTCTGTCTAATTCGCCGCCGCCATCAATAAGTAAATCATAATCTCTGTATCGTATGTGAGTGCAGTCTCCCTGGCCTACTGATACGAACACAACCTCATCGTCGCTAAAAGTATTGTATGTTGCGAGACACAGCAGCAACCCTGGTATTGCAACGAGTCGAAGAGCTTTTCTAATCTTATGATAGTCTTTTCGAATGAACATTACTCTGGTCCATTCCGATGACAGAAGAAACATAATCAGATAGAACAGAATCAGCACTCCGGCATTGACTGCTGTCATATAGAATGACCATTCTCCATTAGAATTCAGCAAATGATTAAGCTTGAGAAGCAGTTCCATCAGTCCGCAGATTATCTCACAATAAAGCGTCGGTATATAACCAATAATAATTATCAGTCCAATTCCAAGCATGCATACTGGCACTATAACTGAGCCGAGAAACACTATCGGCACATTGATAAATATGGATACAGGATTAAATCGGTGAAAAACAAAAGCTGTATATGGCGCTACAGCAAGCTGTACTGCCAGCATCAAAGCAAGATATTCTCCAACAAATATGCTTAATGGTTCAGTCAGAAAGGCTATTCCGAGCATTGCAGCAAAAGACATCTGAAATCCTGTATTGAAAAGCTGATACGGATTGCTGAGGAGCAGCACCCATGCCGCCATACTGACTGAAGTCAGCAGATCTGCGCGCCGCCTCAGTCTAGTAGACAAGAGACTTACAGTCATTACTATGAAAGCCCTTACAGTAGACGGACTCCACATTGTCATCTCCCCGTACAGGAAAAGAATAAGTACTATTCCCAGACTTACACTAAAAGTCCTGCGTTTCTTAGTCAGCATCCAAAGCAGCGAGAACAGAAATCCGATATGCAGACCACTTACTGCAAGAATATGTCCAGTGCCGTTCTCATTGAACTCGGACTTCACTTCCTCGTCAATCTCACCCTTATCTCCGAAAATAACTCCTTTTACAAGAGCCCTTATGTCATCTTCTTTGAATGAATCCTCGAATTCGTATCTGGCTCTCATAATATAAGAATGGATTCTGCAGAATATACCAGTATCTTCATATACGCTGAAAGTATATGCGGTCAGGCTGTACTTTATTCCTCTAGAATTAAGATACAGCTTGTAATTGAAGGTTCCGGGATTATCCTGACCCGAAGGAATCTTTAGGCTGCCATACGCTTCAATCTTTCTGCCTATCAGGCTGTATATATCATCAACATCCAGCTCAACCGGTCTGTATCCATCTGTGTAGCAGTTAATAAGCACCCTTCTTGATGGCTCCCTCCTATCACATAAGATAACAAACTCATAGCCATTCTCTTTAACTCTGACACTTCTGACCACCCCTCTTACTGAACATTCAGCTTGTGCCTCAAGATTATTATTCATGTCCATGAAAGCAAAAGTGAACATAAGGAATCCCGCAAACACACATGCTGTCAGTTTGATTCGCTCAGATCTGGTAATATCTTCATAAATATCAGCACGAGCCGCAATCAGTGTAACGCTACACAGAAATACCACACCGGCAAGCACCTCAGTTCGTTCCCAGCATACATAAGCTGCGGTTATACCGCCAACCAGCATAGCAGTATATGCAAATAAACGTCTCCTTATCAAAGCATCACTCCTTTGCAGAACAAATATACCGCAAAGAAGATTTCCCTTCAGCACACATTTACGCGTGAGATTGTCAGAATAAAAAACCCCGGATTCCAGAATCCGGGGTGTCACAATTCGTATCTGTACTACTGCTCTTTAACCTCTACAAGCTCAATCTTGAAGTTAAGCGCCTTTCCTGCCATCTCATGGTTTGCATCAAATGTAATGCTTGAACCTTCACGAGCAGTTACCTTACAAGGTACCGGCTGACCGTATACATTCTGAAGATATACACCTGCACCTACCTCAAGCTCCTCTGAACCAGGCATCATGCTTACATCGATTGTAAGGATTGCATCAGGATTAACCTCTCCGTATGCCTCCTCTGGCTCAAGATGTACGTTCACGATCTCACCAGGTTGCATGTTAGCTACAGCTCTGTCAAAACCAAGAATCATCATTCCTGTACCGCATACAAACTCGAGAGGCTCTCCTCTGTCGTAAGATGAGTCGAACTGAGTTCCGTCATCAAGAGTACCGCAGTAATGAGTCTTTACAATCTTTCCTACATTAGGCCCATCGAATGGAGGCTCATATGCTGCTCCGCCACAGCCGCCGCCACAGCCGCTTGAACAGTCTCCGCCGCATCCGCATCCGCAGTCTTCACCCTCAGCATGCTCGTGATCATGGTGGTCACAGTTAACTCCGCTGTCAGCAATCTCACCGTTGAGATAAGCATCTACTGCAGCATCTGCATCTCCCGATGCACCTGCACAGATTTCAATACCGGCATCTGCAAGTGCTGCCTGAGCTCCTGCACCCATACCGCCGCAGATAAGTGCGTTGATAGAATTCTCTGCAAGAACACCTGCAAGAGCCTCATGGCCTGCACCGTTTGAACTAAGAATCTCAGTTGAAACCACCTTGCCGTTCTCATCAACATTATATACCTTGAACTCTTCAGTTCTTCCGAAGTGCTCATTTACATTACCGTTATTATAAGCTACTGCAATTCTCATATATTTATTCTCCTATTTAAACTCAACATATATCGAGATGTATTCTATCCCTTTATAAGCGTTATCGCTTCTTTTCTGTTCTCAGCCTTGAAAACAGCTGTACCTGCAACAATAATATCGCAGCCTGCTGCCCTGATAGCCTCAGCGTTGCCTGTTCCTGCGCCACCGTCTACCTCAATCTTAAAGCTGTAACCCTTAGCTTCTCTGATTGCCTTGAGTTCAGCAATCTTATCCAGGGCATTCGGAATGAACTTCTGTCCGCCAAAACCCGGATTAACCGACATTACAAGAATCATATCCGCATATTCAAGGATATTCTCAAGCGTACTTACTGGAGTCGCCGGATTGATGGCAATACCCGCTTTTACGCCCAGTGAATGAATATGCTGCACTGTTCTGTTCAGATGTCTGCACGCCTCCTGGTGTACAGTGATGAACTCAGTGTTAGGTGTAACAAAATCCTCAAGCAGATTGTCTGGATTGTCGATCATGAGGTGAACATCGTAAGGAACACTGCTGTAATCGTTCAGACTCTTCATTACTGCTGAACCGAAACTGATATTAGGAACAAATGAACCGTCCATAACATCAATGTGCAGATAATCGATTCCAATGTCACATACATTCTTTACATCTTCGCCGAGTCTGGCGAAATCTGCTGCAAGAATTGAAGGTGCTATTTGTGCCATGATTTTACCTCTTCTATCATTGCAAGATATGATTTGTATCTCGAATGAGGAATGATTCCCTCTTCGAGATCTTCCTTGACCGCACACTCAGGTTCATTGATGTGCATGCAGTCTGAATATTTACATTGTCCCCTGAGTCGTCTGAATTCAGGGAAAAGTTTCTGTACTTCGAGCACATCCATCTCTGTCATATCGAGTGATGTGAATCCCGGAGTATCATATACGTTAGTTCCATCGTCAAGGGCGAAAATCTCAACGTGTCTCGTCGTATGACGGCCACGTTTGGTCTTGTCGCTCACGCTTCCCGTCTCCATAACATCTCCTCCGATGAGACAGTTAAGGAGCGTCGACTTGCCTACTCCCGACGGACCGGCCAGTGCAACATTTTTGCCTCTGACAATCTCGAGCAGTTCATTAACACCCTCACCCGTCATACCGTTGACCGCTGCCACCGGATATACAGATGAGTAAGTATTAATGTATGATTCGAGAACATCCTGAGTCTGAAGATCACGCTTGGTGATGCATATTGCGACATCAATATTCCTTAATTCACAAGCCGCAATCAGCTTGTCGACCACCGGAAAGTTTACTTCCGGATGAGCTGCAGCGAAAACCACCACAAGCATCTCCAGATTTGAAACAGGAGGTCTGGAGAGGAAATTATTCCTCTCCACAACCCCTGTAATTACACACTCTTCGTTATCGTCGAGCTCATATTCAACAATGTCTCCGACATAGATGAGTTTCTTGTTTCTTTTGAGAATTCCGCGGGCTTTGCCCATATATACTCTGTCTCCATCAGAGACATAGTAGAATCCTCCGATTCCTTTAATTACTCTGCCCTTCATCAGTATCCTCATCTGGTGGCTGTGGGGCACCCTTGCTGACTTCTATGTCAATGGTTGTTCCCTTCTCAAGCTGAGTATTTGCCGCATACTGCTGCCACATTACATAGCCGTTGCCATATGCATCACTTTCATCATAAGTGATATTACCTACTTTGAATCCTGCAGAAACAATAGCAGCCTTTGCATCATCGAGGGTCTTTCCTGTTACTGATGGAATAGTACCCTTTTCTTTGCCTTTTCCATCACTGATTGTGATATCAATCTTGCTTCCCTTATCAATCTTCTCTCCGGCCTTTGGACTCTGCTCAATGATAGTGCCTGCGGCCTCAGTTGAAGTCACTTCTTTGACAATGCCAAGCTTGTATCCGAATTCCTTGAGATAATCTTCAATATTGTTATAGTTCATACCAACAAGATTAGGCACTGTACCATCCTTGGATCCCTTGCTCAGATTGACTGTAATTGTGCTTCCCTTTGCAAGTTCAGTTCCTGCCTCAGGATCCTGTACTGCAACTCTCTCCTCCTTAATCTCTGAGGAGTACACATCCTTGCCTTTCTTAATCTTGAAACCTGCATCCTCGCACTTCTCCTGTGCCTCTTCGAATGTCAGATTCTCAAGATCAGGGACCTCAGCATTGCCTGAAAGAATTCCTGTCTTAATTATACCGAAGACAAGCAATGGAATAAGTACTACTGCTGCAACTGCTGCAATTATTATTCTCTTCTTCCTTGTTGCAGGATCGGCTTTTTTCTTCTTTTTCTGCTGCCTGCTCTTCTTTGGTGCCTCTTCCTCTTCCCCGAGTTCAGCTTCTCTTTTGTTCTCGATTTCTTTTGAAGCGTTGTTGAAGAGTGAATTGCCGACAAACTTTGTTACGAACTCAATATTATCGAGATCTTCCAGAAGCTCATCAGCATTCTTGTATCGGTTTGTCTGGAACTTGTCTGTTGCCTTGAGTACTGCTCTCTCAAGTGCAGGAGGAATTCCTCCAACAAGTTCACTTGGAGATTTGACATCCTCATTGATATGTTTGAGTGCAACTGTTACAGGGTTATCTCCATCAAATGGAACTTTGCCTGTAAGCATCTCATACATAACAATACCAAGTGAATAGATATCGGATCTTTCATCGACATAGTTGCCTCTTGCTTGCTCAGGTGAGAAATAATGCACAGATCCAATAATCTTGCTTCCTGTCGAAAGTGTTGCATCGTTTACAGCCTTGGCAATACCGAAGTCTGCAAGCTTTACCACGCCTTCATTTGTAATCATGATATTGTGAGGCTTAACATCTCTATGGATAATCTTGTTCTTATGAGCTACTCGAAGAGCAGCAGCAACCTGCTTGGTTATATCAATAACCTTCTTATAATCCATTGGAGCTTCATCAGCAATAATCTCATTGAGAGTTCTACCCTCAATGAGTTCCATTACAATGTAATTGATGTTACCCTCTCGGCCTACATCGTATACGCTTACGATATTAGGATGTGAAAGACCTGCTGCCGCCTGTGATTCACGCTTGAAATTCTCTACAAAAGTCGCATCTTTAGTAAATTCAGGACGCAGAATCTTTACTGCTACGTATCTGTTAAGCAGTTTATCTTTTGCTTTATATACTACGGCCATTCCGCCGTCACCGATCTTCTCTACCAGTTCATATCGGCCCGATAAAAGTCTACTACCCATTACTGTTCCTCCGGCACTTCTATGCAGATAACTGAAATATTGTCATTACCACCGTTCTCATTTGCCAATCTGACAAGATGTTCTGCACAATCTGTCATATCATCGGCCCTTGTCAGTTCAGCAAGTATTGCTGCATCGCTCAGCTCATCATAAAGACCATCGCTGCATATCAGCACCTTATCACCCGGTTCGATGTATACATTGAAACAATCAGGTGTGCTGTATGCATTTGACCCGATTGCTCTTGTTATCACATTCTTCTTGTTATGTGTCTCAGCTTCCTGTCTGGTTATCGCACCCATCTTGACAAGATCGTTCACATAAGTGTGGTCTTCGGTAATCTGATATATCTGTCCCTGGTGTATCAGATATGCTCTGCTGTCTCCAACATTAGCCACATACATTATTCTGTCCCTGATGTATGCGAAGACCAGTGTTGTTGCCATGCCGGCACAAGCCGGTTCTGCTTCAGACATTCTTTCAATTGTCTGGTCAACATAATCTACTGCAGCTTCAAAGTATCTGAAAATCTCATCTCTACCTTCGAGCTTCTCAATCGGATTATGTTCAATAAACTTCTGCAGAGTATCAAGTGAGCCATTGCTGGCTACTTCACCGGATCTGTTACCTCCGACACCATCTGCAAGCATGAAGAAATTCCTGTCCGGAAGAACACGAAGTGCATCCTCGTTCTTAGGCCTCCTTCTGCCTTTGTCAGTCATGTAACCTACTCTCATAATTATCTCCAAATTCTATTTAGACGGACTTCTCTATAATACAATAGAAGAATCCTACTAATGATTCATTATACGGTAAAATTGCTTTCTTTTCAAGAATCTCAGGTAATCCATCTTTCGGTGAGTTTCCCATAAAAGCCTCAATGATACCTTCATTCTCATGCCTGTTGACAGTGCATGTCGAATACATGAGTCTGCCGCCTGGGTTAAGATAAGAAAAAGCATTCTCAAGTATTGCAAGCTGAGTATCCTGAAGTTCTGCATACCTGTCAGGGTCCGTTCTGAGCTTTAGTTCAGGCTTGCTTCCTATTACTCCAAGACCCGAGCAAGGTACATCAGCAAGAACGTAATCAAATGAACACTCATACTCTTTTCGATGAACTGTTCCATCAAGTAATGCAGTGTCAATTATCTCAATTCCCAGTCTGTCAGCCTGAGCTTCAATAAGCTCGAGTCTGTGCGGATACACATCACAGGCTGTTATGCTTCCCTCTCCATTCATAAGCTCCGCAAGCGCACATGTCTTACCACCCGGTGCAGCACACATATCAAGCACTCTGCTTCCGGCTTTCGGACCGAAAGCCTCTATGGACAGAATTGATGAGAGAGTCTGAACTGAGAACCATCCGCTTCGATAATACTCGCTTTCAACAGGCTGACCCTTTGTACAGATCAGAGCTGTACGACTGCCCGGAACAGATGAACACTCAATACCTTCTTTTGACAGAAGCTCTGCAAGCTCATCCGGCTCAGCCATCAGAGTGTTAACTCTCAGAACAAGAGCCGGAGCTTTATTAAGTGCAGATACGAGCTTCTCTGTATCCTCTCCGTACTGTGACGAAAGCAGATCTATAAGTTTCTGAGGGAATGAATAACGCAGCGAAAGATTATTTTCCGGTATGTGCAAATTCCCCTTCTCTCTGACATATCTTCTAAGCAGCGCATTGATGAAACGGTCTGTTCCCCGACTTACTTTTTTGGCAAGAGTGACAGCCTCATTTACAGCTGCATAATCCGGTACGCTGTCCAGGCTGTCTATCGCATACAGTCCCATACGAATAACGATGAGCGTACGCTTCTTGATACCCTTAAGCCCCTTGTCTGCAAGCTTCTCTACACAGTAATCAAGGCGCATAGTGTCCCTGATTACGCCCTTAGCAAACGCACGAACGAAGCCGCTCGAGCATCCTCTGTGACGCTCTACGGCTTCGTTAATTGCAATATTGGAGAATGCCTCTTCGACATAACAGGCTTTAAGAGCCTCAAATACTGCTAACCAGTCTCCAGTCATATATACTCCTAGTTTCTGCGACCTGAAATGATAAGGATTCTAAGCAGGTTGGCAACTGCAACAGCAAGAGCTGCAACATAAGTCATAGCAGCTGCGCTGAGAACCTTCTTGCTTCCTGCATAATCAGCATCGTTGACCATTGCGAGCTCTTTCATCTGAGTCATAGCTCTGTTGCTGGCATTGAACTCAACAGGAAGAGTTACGAGATGGAAGAGAATTACAAATACGAAGCAGATTACTCCGAGGTTGAAAATCATTGTTCCATAAAGTGACTTTGTTGTCATCAGAAGACCGATGAAAATCAGCGGCCATGCGAGCTTCTGAGTCAGGTTGACAACAGGCACGATTGTGTTACGGAACACCAGTGCACCGTAGTGCTCTGCATCCTGTACAGCGTGTCCTGCCTCATGGCATGCAATGCACATAGCAGCGATGCTTGGCTGTGAATATACCTCTGACGAAAGATTGAGAGTCTTGTTTCTAGGATCATAGTAATTTGTCAGAGCATTGCCGCCGATAATGTTGATTGGCATATTGCCGAGTCCATTTGCATCGAGCATTCTTCTTGCAGCATCAAAGCCTGTAAGACCCTGGCTGTTTCTCTCTTTTGAGTAAACTCTGAATGCTGAGGTAACTTTACCCTGCGCCCACATAGTGAAAATGATTGCAGGAATAAGTACAAAATAAGTTGGATCGTAATAAAACATCGCTACCCCTCCTTTATGGTAAATCTATCACCTGTATTGATTGAGTGACCTCTCATAAAGTCACCCGTATTCATACGTTTCTTTCCCTGAAGCTGCAGTTCAAGAATCCTGAGCTTCCCTTCTCCGCAGTTTACGGTAAAAGTTTTCTTGTCAACATTACTTACTATTCCCGGTTCTCCTGAAGCAGCTTCATCAAGCACCTCAGCTTTGTAGAATTTGACAGTATTATCTCCCAGCCAGCTGTATAATGCAGGCCACTCGCTGTAAGCTCTGATCTTGCATTCAAGCACTGAAGCAGGCTCGCTGAAATCTGTCATACCATCAGCCTTGCTTATCATAGGTGCATAGCTCGACTCTTCTTCAATCTGCTTTTGGGGTGTAATCTCACCTCTTTCAAGCATAGGAATTGTCTCAACAAGAAGCTCTGCTCCTGCCTCAGACAGAAGGTCAGCAACCTCATCGATATACTTGCCTTCAATGTCACACTCGACCTTTGTCAGCATATCTCCTGTATCGAGTCCGACATCCATCTGCATTATTGTCACACCGCTTGTCTTATCACCCGCAAGCACTGCAGCCTGCATAGGTGATGCACCGCGAAGCTTAGGTAAAAGTGATCCGTGAACGTTGATACATCCGTACTTCGGAAGGTCAAGCACTTCTTTCGGAAGTATCTGTCCAAAAGCTGCAACAACTATCAGTTCAGGTGCAATATCCTTAAGCTGACTGCGGAACTCCTCGTCCCTTCTGATTGAGTAAGGCTGAGCAATCTCAAGGCCGTACTCCAGCGCCAGCGCTTTTACCGGTGAAGGAATAACCTTGCCGCGGTTACCTCTTCTATCCGGCTGTGTGACAACAAGCTCAATCTCATATCCTGCGTCATACAAAGCCTTAAGAGATGGGACAGCGAACTCCGGAGTGCCCATGAAAACTATTCTCATTAGGCATCCTCCCCTTCTGCTTCCCGGAATTCTCTCAGTCTCTGCTGATACTCTTCTGTAGTCATGAACTCCTTAGCCTTGTCCACATAAAGGATTCCATCAAGATGATCGTTCTCGTGGCAGATAACAGTAGCTGCAAAATCCTCAAACTCATCTTCTACGGTATCACCGTTGATATCTGTGTATCTTACTTTTACCTTGAGAGGTCTGTCAACGAGACCCATGTAACCGGGAACGCTGAGGCAGCCTTCGCTTGACTCCTGTGTTCCCTCAGTCTCAATAATCTCAGGGTTGATCATTACATATATCTCAGGCTCCTCCTGCTCAGGATAAGGCATTGCGACAAAAAGTCTCTTCATTATGCCTACCTGCGGTGCGGCAAGTCCTACACCATCTGCCTCGAACATTGTATCAACCATATCCTCGCAGAGCTGTACAATGCGCGGAGTAACTTCCTTAACCGGCTTGCACTTCTTGCTGAGAATCTCTTCACCTCTAACTGTAATCTGTCTGATTGCCATCTTATCTCCTTAAACTATTCCATATGGATTAACATCTATTTCTATATAACAGTTCGCTTTTTCTTTAATCATCAGATCACGCTGCCTCAGATAAGCCTGTATGTATCCGGCTCTGCTGCCTGCCGGCGCTTTGATGATAAAAGACGCTCTCGCTTTGCCGTCTGTCCGTCTGCTGTCTTCTCTCGCAGGAAGGATAACCGCATTGTCCGGCGCCCCCTTGAATCCGAGAAGCTTCTTTCTGAACGCAGAAGCGGCACCAAGCGCACTGTCTGACTTGTCATTTTTTGCTGTGAAAGACACACAGATTATATCACTGTACGGCGGATAATTCATAATATTTCGGTGGAGGAGTTCATTTTCGTAGAAGTCCTCATATGTACCGTAAGCAGCTGACTGTATGACATCACTGCCCGGGTCATAGGTCTGAATCAGCACTCTGCTTCGACCACCGTCACGTCCAGCTCTGCCCGCAACCTGTGTAATAAGCTGATAGGTTCTCTCCTGTGATCTGTAATCCGGAATATTCAGGCTTACATCTGCATTGATAATTCCGACCAGACCGACATTCTGAAAATCAAGCCCCTTTGCCAGCAGCTGTGTGCCGACAAGAATATCTGTCTCCCCCTTTGAGAATGCCCCCAGAACGCGTTTAATCTCGTTCTGCGAGCCTGCAGTGTCAAGGTCAAACCTCTGAACCTTTGCTTCCGGCCAGAGCTTAGAAACGCTTTCTTCGACCTTCTCAGTACCTGCTCCTGTGTATTTAATATATCTGCTGCCGCATTTCGTACATGCCTCAGGCAGCGGATATTTGCGTCCGCAGTAATGGCAGACCGCGGCATTGAACGCCTTATGATAAGTAAGCGAAATGCCGCACTCATCGCACATCATTTTCTCGCCGCAGTCCGGGCAGAGAATCTGTGTCGAGAATCCTCTTCTATTGAGGAAAAGTATAATCTGCTCTCTTCTTGCCAGGCTCTCGCTGATTCCGTCTGCAAGAGCCTCGCTTATAACTCCGAAATTACCCTTGCGAGCTTCAGCTCTCATATCGACAGTATCAAGCTCTGGCAGTACACTCCTGCCGACACGCTCAGGCATCTCAAGGAGTTCATATAGTCCCTCCCTGCTTCGGTAAAAAGAAACTACGCTCGGCGTTGCGCTTCCAAGTACAAGTACGGCTCTGTTGGCCGATGCTCTCTTGAACGCAATGTCTACAGTTTCATACTTTGGATTGTGGTCGGATTTGTAAGTGCTCTCATGCTCTTCATCAATGATGATTGCTCCTATATTCTCAAGCGGTGCAAATACGGAAGTTCTGGCTCCGACTACCACCTTCGCTTCCCCGCTTCTGATACGTGCCCACTCCTCAAGTCTTCTGCTGGTTGTCAGCTTACTGTGAAGTGTAGCTACATTTCTCTCTCCGAATCTCTTGCGGAATCTCTCTTCTGTCTGGTTGGAAAGTGCAATCTCAGGAAGCAGCACAATTGCTGTCCTTCCTTGTTCGAGTGCTTTTTCGACAGCTTTCATATATACCTCAGTCTTGCCGCTGCTTGTAACACCCTTAAGCAGAAAACTTCTGAACTCTCCGCGTTCCATAGCCGATATGATAGATGCTGCCGCACGCTGCTGATACTCATTCAGCTCATATGAAGGAGCTGTTGCCTCGTCGGAACGCTCCGACGAAGACCTTATTCTTTTACCCGGAACAGTAAACATCTTAATCGCATCTATGTACTTGACACCGTAGCGCTTTCTCATCCACAGTGCCGTCTGAATCATTTCCTCATTGAGGGAACGCTCCGGGTCATACTCTTCGATGGACTTTATCTTAGACACTTCAAAATCCGGCTCCACATCTACAGCTGTGACATAGGCGTCAACAGGCTTCTTCCTGCCAGCAAACTGCACTGTCACTTTCGCACCGATTCCTACTTCAGAAGGAGCTCTGTAGGTGAAGAAGCAGTCCGTATATTCACTTTTGTTGTCTACTACGACGTTGACGAATCTTTCCACTTATCCACCTTCATAACACAGGCTGCCGCTAATTAAAGCAGCAGCCCTGATTTTCAATAATATCTGTCCCGAATTACAGCAGGAAAATGTTGTGTGCAGCACATTCCTCGTACATAGCCTCAGGCCATACTGATACCTGAACCTCTCCGATGTGTGCCTTCTTGAGGAAGAACATGCAGAGCCTGCTCTGTCCGATTCCTCCGCCGATTGTCAGCGGCAGTGTGTTGTTGATTACACCCTGGTGGAAAGGCATCTCAGCTCTCTCCATCTTGCCGTCAATCTCAAGCTGTCTCAGCATTGACTCAGAGTCAACTCTGATACCCATTGATGAAATCTCATATGCATCCTGAAGAACTTCGTTCCAGAGAAGTATATCTCCATTGAGCTCCCAGTCATCATAGTCTGGTGCTCTTCCGTCATGAGGCTTGCCGGACTCGAGTGCTCCACCGATTTTCTTTACGAAAACAGCGCCGTACTTCTTGCATGCTGCTCTCTCTCTTTCCTTTGCAGTTGCATCAGGCATCTCATCCTCAAGCTCCTGTGATGTAAGGAATGTAATCTCATCAGGCAGTACAACGTTGAGTTCAGGATATGCCTCGTTAACGAAATCAGCCAGAGATAAAAGTGCTGCATATATGCTCTTCACTGTTGCTTCGAGGAACTCCTCTGTTCTCTGATCTTCAGTGATGACTTTCTCCCAGTCCCACTGGTCAACATAGAGTGAGTGGATGTTATCAAGCTCCTCATCTCTTCTGATAGCGTTCATATCTGTGTAGAGACCAACGCCCGGCTGAATATCATATCTGCCGAGTGCCATTCTCTTCCACTTTGCGAGTGACTGTACAACTTCTACCTGTCTCTCATCAATATCCTTGATTGTGAAGTTAACACGTCTCTCATAACCGTTCAAATTATCGTTAAGACCTGTCTCCGGAAATACGAAAAGCGGTGCACTTACTCTTCCGAGTCTGAGTCTGTGTGCCAGCTCTTTCTGGAAATAGTCTTTAATCTTCTTAATTGCTCTCTGTGTCTCTGTTGGACCCAGAATCGGCTTGTAACCTTCAGGAATATACAGTTTGCTCATTACCTTTTCCTCCTTCTGCTCTATCCCGTTACCTGTCTGCAAAGCGTGCAAAATCGCAGCCGCAGAAATTCTGTCTATATAATCCGTATTTCTTTGACAGCTCAACGCTTCTTCCGAAACCGTTCTTCTTCTTGAAGTCAATATCGAGGAAGTCAACTCCAACGCTTCCCTCGAGCTCGTAACCGAGCGAGGCTATCTTCTGGTAGTTCTTATGCGGACTTACCGACATGGTGGTGGTAAAATAATCCATTCCCATCTTCTTAGCCATTACAGCCGTGTCAGAAAGTCTCATAGTGAAGCATACGTCGCAGCGCTTACCCCCTTCAGGTTCTTCTTTAAGCGCCTCTGTCATACTCAAGAATCTATCTGAATCATAGCGGCCTTCGAGATAATCAACAAATATCCCCTTTTCTCTGTTCTCCTCATTGAAGGCCCTGAGAAACTTGAGCAAAGCATCTCTTCTCAGAAAATATTCTTCACTGTCTGTAATGTTCGGATTATAATAATACACAGTTATCTGATATTCGTCAGCAAGACGCTCAACACAGGATGTTGAACATGGACCACAACATGCATGAAGCAGAAGGCTGGGCTTTCTTGTCTCCAGTCCGAGCCTTGAAAGGTCTGTATTCTCCTGTACGCAGCAGTCACTATATGCTACTGCTCCGGTCGCTTTAATGTCCTCAGTCAAGGTCTCACCTCACGAATCAAATAATAGAAAATTATATCACAAAAATTATGCAGGTTGAACAAGGAAATGCAAGAAAGATTTAATTCAATTAACAGATATCTACGTGAAGAATTCGGCAGAAAGACAGTCAAACTTTCAATCGAAGCCGGTTTTACCTGTCCTAACCGCGACGGCACTGTGGGCTATGGCGGCTGCGCCTTCTGCTCTTCCGGTGGATCCGGGGAACTCGCCTCGACCATCGAAGAACAGATTGAACTTCTCAGTGCAAAATGGCCTGATGCAGAATATCTCGCCTATTTCCAGAGCCACACCAATACCTATGCTCCGGTAGAAGTGCTCCACGAGAAATTCTACACTGCTCTCTCTGATCCGCGCATCAGCGGCATTGCAATCGCAACCCGTCCTGACTGCCTCGGTCCCGAAGTCCTGGACCTGTTAGATGAGATTAATCGCGATTATTTCCTCTGGGTTGAACTCGGTCTTCAGACCATTCATCCTACTACTTCCGAAATGCTCGGCATCGGATACGATCTTGACTGCTACGACAAAGCAGTCGCTGCATTGAAGGAACGCGGGATTCGTGTTGTGACACATCTGATTCTCGGTCTGCCAGGCGAGACTGTAGAAGATATGCGAGCGTCTGTAGAACACGTTGCCGCAAGCGGCATTTTCGGACTCAAACTCCACCTTATGAATGTGGTCAAGTCCGCCCGAATGTACGACATGTTCCCTGACTACCAGCCTTTCGAAAGCATCGACGAATACACCGACCTGGTTGTCGACCTGCTGGAAATCATTCCATGGGATATCACAATCCATCGCCTCACCGGTGACGTCCCAAGAAATCAGCTCGTCGCACCCGAGTGGAGCTACAGGAAGAGAACCATCCTGAATGAAATTAACAGAAAACTGAGAGAAAAAGATACCTGGCAGGGCAGGCTGGTGGAATAACGATTTTTGGCGATTAATTGCGATTTCAATGGATGCAAGAATCATGGTTAATGCGATATAGTTACAAAAGATAAAAATTTAAAGGAGAAATAACAATGTTAGAACTTCTACTTATGCAATATAAAGACTATTTCGGAGAGGACTTCCCTCTCATCGACTTCGAAGACAAAAGTGAAATTGATGTAATCAACATCATCTACGAATGTGTGCAGACCAACACACCATACCGCGAAGGCATGAAGTCATCAGGCAAGATCAAAGGGCCTTCAAGTAAATAGTTGAAAAAATTCCGAACAGACCATTTTTAGAATAACTTAGTTTCTCTATTTAAATATTCAGAATTTAAACATCAATAATAACGACAAAAAGAAAGAAGTTGACATATTCCACTTCCCAACACTTCCATATCTTCACATAAGAAAAAAGAGCTGTGCTCCTAACGTAAGTTAGCGCACAGCTCTTTTTTCACTTTTTGTTAAAGTATCAACTACTTTACGATGATCTCTGCATCAACAGCGCCTGCAAGTCCAGCTGCGTTGCACTCGTCTGTATCGATGTGCATGAGTGGCTCACATGGGTTAACTCTGATTACAACGTCATCAAAGATAAGTGAACGATCTTCGCTCTCAACCTTAACCTGAACGATGTCATTCTTCTTGATGCCAAGCTGATCACAGTACTCCTGACCGATGTGGATGTGTCTCTTAGCAACGATTGCGCCCTCAGCAGCCTCATACTCACCAGCATCGCCGATAACCTTGATAGCGCCGCTTCCAGCTGTATCTCCTGAAATTCTTACTGGAGCATCTACTCCGAGCTTACGAGCATCTGTCTTTGCGAGCTCAACCTGGAAAGGTCTGTAAGGTCCAAGGATAGCAACTCTCTCTGCAGTACCCTTAGGGCCTACGAGAGTAACTCTTCTTGCGTCTACGAATCCGCCGCCACCTGAAAGCTCCTTAACAGCTGTCATCTCTGCATCTGCACCAAAGAGTGTCTTGTAGATATCCTCTGGAAGATGAACGTGCTTTGCTGATGTCTCTACTCTACATTTCATAATTACATTCTCCTTTTGATTTATAGCTATAAATAGAGGCCGTTGAGACAAAGTCAACAGCCTCTTTATTCATTTTACTATCTGCCCCGTGTTTTTTCAACGTGGAATTTGCGGAATACCATCACAGCATACAACATACTTTTATTTAGGCAGTGATGTTGATGACGGCATATTGTTATAGATTGGGATTACAAAAGTAAGAGCCTCGCCTGTAATACCATATGAGGAATAGGTTGTCTTCACTGAATATGCCTCGCTGTATGGAGCCAGCAGATTAGTCATATACTGATGTGTTGCGACAGAACTTGATCCGTTTGCAACGTTGAATCTCTGGAAATACAGTGAATTCTGTCCTCTGTTGATATATCCGTTGGCAATGAAGTTTGCTCCACCATATACAGCATCCTTCTTTGTATACCAGCCATGATCATATGCATACCTTATACCGTTCATTACAGGATTTGATGAAGATGTTGCTCCTATATTGAATGGATTATATACAGTCTTGCCGTTATATACATATCCGCTGATAGCGATGCTTCCTCCGCCTGTCTCCTGTCTTGCTCTTGCAGCAAGCGCAACAGGGCTCATTCCATATTTTGCACCTGCATCTTTAAACATGCTTGCGGTAAAACCATATGTTGCAAGCTTTGTGCCGGAAAGTATCTTGTTGACAACTGTCTTAGTCTGATACTCGCCATGGTACGACAGATCCTCGAACATGTAAATTCTGTCAGCATTCAGGAAGTTACGCGGATCCATATAATAAGCAACGGCTTTTGAGTTTGCATTGAACCAGTTTGAACCGTCCTTTGGAATATATGAGCCGGTCTGGACAGATCCGCTTCCCTGCAGGCTGCTTACTTTAGCCTCAACTTCAGTTGTCTTTGACTCTTTTGTCACAACAGGCGCTGCATCATCCGGTGCCGTCTCTCCAACCAGCGAAACATAGTCTCCGCATACATATACAGTCTTTTGGCTGTATGTGGTCTTATACCATACGGTTGTGCCGGACAGAACTGCGTCTGTAATAGTAAGGCTTGTACCAGCGCTCATTGTTCCAAGCTTTGTCGCATTTGTTCCCGCACCACTTCTGTAATTGAGATCTTCAGTTGAAGTTCCCTTGATATTGACAGGAAGTGTCATTTCAGCTGTTTCACCTTCAACAGTGAAATATTTGGCAAGTGTATATACTGCTTTGCCGTCCTTGTATACCTTCAGCCACTCATTTCCAGAAGCATCTGTCGCTTTTCCGAGAACACTAGCCTGTTCACCCTTGTCAATTGAACCTGCCTTTGCGAAAAGAGCATTTGGATACAGTCTATATTCAGCTGCAGCTGTCGCTGTTGCAACCGGATATTTGTCGCTAAGTGTTACTGTTTCTATTACTTCAGTTTTGCTGACTTTTGATGATACCTTCACATATGTGGAACAGATATATGCATATCCGCTGCCATTCTTAATCTTGTACCATACTGTTCCGTTTGAGTCTTTTGCCTGTAAAACAATGCTTACAGCGGTATTCGCACCTAAAGACTTGATTACAGCATTGCTTGTTCCCGCACCCTTTCGAATGTTTACTCCATTCTCTTTTACCGTTCCGGAAATTGAGTCAGGATATGAAAGGGTTGAAAGGCTTGAGGAAATATAGCCTTTTGTTCCGGATGAAGTCTTTATATGAATCCATCTTGTGGTTCCCTTCCACACTTCATCAAGAATTGTAAACTTCTCCTTGTTGGCAACACTTCCTACGCTAGTGCTTCCTCCGGCACTTGAATAAACTTTGATAGGAGATCCTGCTTTGAAACTGTTTGAATCAGTCGCTCTCCATGCAATCGGCTGTACTGATTCAACCAGTGAAACTCCGTTTGCACTTTCTTTCTTAACCGCTGTATTCCAGTCTATATTTGTCTTCTTTGCAATGAATACCCACTTTGGATATTTCTTGTGCAGTTCTCTGAGCTTGGTCTTGTATGCTTCAGGGAAGCCCTGTGATTTCAGATAAGCCTCAAAATCCTCCGTTGAAGCTGATTCGCTGCCGCCTGGAGATGGTTTTGATGAGTCATCGCCCGTATCGGTAAAAATTGACGTGTTCTTAGTAACCCAGGTTGAGCAGACATAACAATATGAACCATTAACTTTAATTTTGTACCATAAAGTTGAGGAGCCCTTAGGCTTAGCTGTCATATATATATTAACAGACCTTCCTTTTGACAGAGTTCCTTTACGAGGCATTGATGCCCCTGCACCTTTTCTGTAATTAAGTGATGAGGTTGTCTTGCCGGAAACAGCACTGTATTTGATGCCATCAACCAAATCGGATCTGATATATCCCTTCTTACCTTTTACAGTGACATATAACCACTTATACTTTGAAGTATAATGCGTTTTATTGACAAAAACTTCTTTATTAATCGTAATCTTTGTGTTGTTCTTAAGTAAAGTCACTTTGCCTGAAGATGTCGAAGCGCTCTTTCTCAGATATGCACCTGAGCGCGCATTAACATAACCTGTTCCGGATGCAGTCGCACCAAATGATGAAAAAGATGCAGCCAAAACAATTGCAAAAGTTACAATAAGCATTATCGAAAGATTTCTGCGTATTGCTGTTCTACTACTTGCCATTGAGAGTTCCTTTCTTTTCTCGGATAAATATCTGATCTACCGGCATCTCCAGCAAATCTGCTATATCTAGCGCCAGCTCAAGCGAAGGCGTGCAGCGACCATTCTCGATTGAACTGATGGTCTGTCTTGAGACCCCAAGCATTTCAACCAGATAGGCCTGCCCTATTCTTTTATTCTTTCTAATCTCCGCCAGTCTGTTAATCATTAATCTAATATCTCTAAAAATCGATGTAAAGTATTCTTTACTGTAAAGATTACTTTACAGTAAAACCTGCTTGACAGTAAAGCGCCCTTTACCGTCAAGTTTATTTTACATAAATGTGCCAGCTATGTCAAGTCTTCTTTACCTTATAATTTAGATAATAAAAAAATCCGAAGCATTGCTTCGGATCTCTTCTTATGGTGCCCAGACTCGGAATCGAACCAAGGACACAGGGATTTTCAGTCCCTTGCTCTACCAACTGAGCTATCTGGGCATAAGAAATTGTAGATTCATTGTAACAGAACACAGACATATGTCAAGCGAAACTGTTATAAATATTGGTGGGCCATCGGGGACTTGAACCCAGGACCTGCCGGTTATGAGCCGGATGCTCTGACCAACTGAGCTAATGGCCCACATTTGAAATAAGATGGTCGGGGTGGCAGGATTTGAACCCGCGGCCCACTGGTCCCAAACCAGTTGCGCTACCAAACTGCGCTACACCCCGATATTCTTGGCAGGGGCAGTAGGATTTGAACCCACGACACGCGGTTTTGGAGACCGCTGCTCTGCCAACTGAGCTATACCCCTACATTATACATGTTAATCCGCATAACCGCAAGATTTATTCTCAATTTAAGCCGAAATATGGCGGAGAAGGTGGGATTCGAACCCACGCGGCCCTTGCGAACCCTAACGATTTAGCAAACCGTCCTCTTCAGCCTCTTGAGTACTTCTCCAGGCTTAGACATTATATGTTTAATATGGCGGAGAGGGTGGGATTCGAACCCACGGAGGTGTTACCCTCACTGGTTTTCAAGACCAGCACCATAACCCGCTCGGACACCTCTCCACATGCTATTCGTGACCAGACTACCCAGCCTTAATTACTTATTTGGTGACCCATCGGAGATTCGAACTCCGGACACCTTGATTAAAAGTCAAGTGCTCTGCCAACTGAGCTAATGGGTCATAAC